>JALUUP010000436.1 GCA_027021285.1 Bacteroidota bacterium
GGCGGCCGGTCGGGACAGCCTCAGGATCATGACCATCAGCAGCGGCGGCTCGATCGTCTGCGAAGGATGGACGCATATCGAAGCCAGCGGCGGCTTCTCCGTCCGGCTCCGCTGCTCCGCCCCCGATTCAATCCGCGCCGTGAGCGGCGTTTACACACCTGACCCCGCCCTGATTTCGGCGGTGGTTGAAAACACCGGCGCGGTGACCATCCGCGATGTTTCGCTCTATCTCGCCCTGTCAGGAAACCTCGTGGCGTTGGACGCCGTGCGCCGTGACATCGGCGGCGTGGGTCCTGGAGAAATGAGAAACGCGACCTGGCGTATCCGCGCGCTGGCCCGTAACCAGGCCTCCTGCGATTCAGCAACCATCGTCGTGACCGGCCGGGGAATCACGGCTTCTTCGTGTAAAAGATCGATCTGCGTCGAAGCTCTTGCACCGGGCTCGATCGAAATCGACTGCATCCATCCCGACAGCTTGCGCGCGGACAACGGGGTTTATACGCCTGAGCCCTTCCGGTTCTCCGTCGTGATCCGCAACACCGGCCCCATATCGACCGCCGGTGGCAGCATACGCGTGTTTCTTCCACCGGGGCTGAGCGTCGCCTCGGGTTTTCCGGCGCTTACGTTGCCCCCCGTCGCGCCCTTCTCGGCTGATACGATAACATGGAGCATTTCGACCATCCGGTTTTCCGCGGATACAACCGTGGATGTATGCGTCATCGCGGACATTCCCGGCAAGGGCGCTACTTCGTGCTGCGGAGCGATTTTTATTCCCGGAATTGAAGACGGAGAACTGGCTGTTTCCTGCCGCGCCGATTCCCCCCTCGACATCGAGGCAAACGGGCGTCGCTATGAACCCGACCCCTTTCGGCTCGTCGTTTTCGCAAAAAACAATTCTTTATCACCAATTGGCAGCGCATCCGTATCAATCGTGTTGCCACAGGGAATCACACCGGCTCCTGGCGAAGTGACAACAAAGTTCTTCGCCACTGATCCATTGCCGCCGGGTGATACCGATTCCGTCGTGTTCCTGCTTTCAGCCATGCCGCGATCAAGGGCAGACACACTGCTCCTGACTTCGTTTACCGTGACCAGGGAGAATTTTTTCACCTGCGAAACGTCCGTCATCGTTCCGCGACTCGCCCCGGACAATTCCCTGGAGCTTTCTTGCACGTCAGACCGCGACACGATCCGTTTCGACAGCCGCACCGGCCAAAGCATTCCTGCATCCGTCTCAATTACTGGGCTCATCCGAAATCCCCAGGACGGGGAATCCGGCGCCGGTACGCTTTTCATCCTCCTGCCGCCCGAACTTACCTTGATGAACGGAGAAACCCCCTATGCGGCGTTCTCATCTCTCCCGCCCAGAGGAGACACGACCGCTGCCTGGCAGGTCAGAGCAGCGAACCCCGGCCACGATACGACAGTCATCGTTGAAATGGTTCTTCTTTCAGCAGGTGTGGAACTGCACTGCCTGAAGGAAATCGTGATCGAGGTCATCAACGACATGCCGGGATTGTTCTTTCCGGGTGATTTCGCCGTGGAGGCGGGACGCACCGTGGAAATACCTCTCGTTCTCGACCCGAGGGGATTCGCATTGTCC
>JALUUP010000437.1 GCA_027021285.1 Bacteroidota bacterium
TCCCTTGCGCTGTGTCTCCCGTCTGCGCTCGATGCGTTTCAGCTTTTTCTTGAGAACGTCGATGCGCGAGCGGATGAGGCGACGGTCGGTTTCGATCTGGGTTTCCCCAGGCCCCTTGGTTCCGATGCCGCCGAACTGTTTCGAAAGGTGTGTCCATTGCCGCGTCAGGCGGGGCAGCAGGTACTCGAGCTGGGCGAGTTCCACCTGGGTCTTGGCTTCATTGCTTCTTGCGTGCCGGGCGAAGATGTCGAGGATCAGGCCCGTCCGGTCGATGATCTTGCAGCCGGTGATGCGTTCGAGATTGCGCACCTGCACCGGCGTGAGGTCGTCGTCGAAGATGACGAGTTGAATGTCGTTGGCTTCCACCCGCTCCGCCAGGTTTTCCGCTTTTCCCTTGCCGATGAACGTGGACACGTCGATGCGTTTCCGGTCCTGTGTCATCTTCTCGACCACGACAGCGCCCGCCGTGACGGCGAGCGATTCAAGTTCATCGAGGTGATCCAGTGCTTCGTTGGAGGTCGGTTCCGGGCGGCGTGATACGCCTACAAGGATGGCCCGTTCCGGTACTTCTTCGACCCGGAACGTTCCCTGTTTATCGCGAACGAATGATACCGATCCTTTTTGTTCTTGCTCTTTCATCATGGCTCGCTTGTAAAACGTGGAATCATGCTTCCATTTCCTTGCGGGCACGCCTGTAGTCGCGGGCTACGAGCATTTCTGCGGCCGCGCAAATAAGCGCCAGCACCAGGAACAATTTCCACAGTTCCACCCCGTAGCGCGCTTCTTGTACCGCCCGCTGCACGTCGGTGGAACCGGTGAAGATCGTGACGGGATAGACGCCGGCCGCGGCCAGCACCTCGCCCGCTTCGTCTGCGTCAAGGCGCGCGGTGTTCGATTCCGCCGGATCGATGGCGACGGGAAACATGCGCAAGGTTCGGTTGCCCGCCCTGAGCGTATACATCCCCGGCTGGTCGAAGTCGCGCAGGGAGAAATGCATGCCGGACGGCGTCACGCGGGGCTTGAGCTTTACGACCGCGTTGTCGGGCGCGACCAGCTCGAATACAGCTCCACCTGTACCGGGATTGTTGATGACGACGTCAAGCGACTGTCCCGGATGGAGAATGTCCTGTTGTTCACCCTGGGCGGAAAGGTAAAACGCCGCCCGGTTCACAAGGGGCACGAACACCCCCCGCAGGGGAAGGTCGGTCTGGGAAAAGACCGGGCAAGATGCCATGACCAGCACCCGGCCTTTACCGAGCGTCGTTTCCAGCAGGAACGGACTCCCGTTACCGAGGGAGATGATGGTCCGTGACGCAGGTGTGGCACCCAGGCCGAGGGCGCGAAACACCTTCGGCGATTCGATGGACGGTTTCGTATTCCGCGTGTTGGTGAACAGGCCCTCGAACAGGGCATGATCGAAGTCGATCTTTCCGAAACGGAGATAACCGCTTGCTGCGCCGCCTTCGCCGAAAGATGCGCCGGAGAGGCTGACGTTGATGGCGCGGAGGAATTCCTCCGAGGGAAGGTTGCCGTTTCCCGACGGGAAGAAGAAAAGACCTCCGCCGTTCCGGACATACTGAACCAAGCGCCGTATCGCC
>JALUUP010000438.1 GCA_027021285.1 Bacteroidota bacterium
GTACGAGTGAGCGGCGCGGTCGCCGTCCTGGTGATACGCCTCCGCTTCCACGATGCGCCCCGCCACCAGCGCCGGCCCCTCGGTGGAAACCAGCACAGCGCCCAGCAAGTCCCGCGCGACGTCCAGCGTGGGCCGAAGATAGAAAGCGCGGCTCAGCACGGGAAGTTCGAGAACGTTCATCGGGGGCGTTTCATGATGGTCTGAAGAAAAGCCAGCAGGTCGGCGACGTCGCCCGGCGAAAGTTTGTCCGGCGGGAAAAAGGGCATCGCGCCCCGCCCCGTCCACGCCAGGCGCGCAACGGTACGGGCGTCGAACAGGCGTAAACGCAGGTCCGGACCGGCAGCCGGGTTTCCCGTCGCATGGCACCTGCGGCAGGCCCGGTCGAACAAGTCGCCGCCGCGCTCGGGGTCGCCGCGACGGCGCAGGGCCTCGTTCAGGGCGTCGGCAAGGCGCAACGAATCCACCGGCCGGTTCAACGCCGTCCAGGAAACACGCCTCGGTTCATCGCCGGTGGAGACAGCCCGGAAGTAAGCCAACAGCGCGCTGGATTCCGATTGCGACAAGGCATCGTCGTACGACCGGCCCCGTCCCTGGTACCGGAGGACGCACCTGGCAGCGCCGGCACCGTACCGGCGCAGGGCCTTGCCGGTAAATTCCCCGCCCCAGGCGCTGATTCTCCGGTGCGCGCCCAGGACCGCCCCCCCCGGCTTGATGTTCCGTGCCGCGCGAATGCGATTCTCCGCGTAATCGGCGTGACAATCGGCGCAAGCCACGGGCCGCGGGCCAAAGCGGCGATCGTAGAAAATGTTTTTGCCTTGCACGACCAGGGAAGCCGAAAGCGTTGAAACAGCGGGACGCTCGCGATCCGCGTCC
The DNA here is from genome assembly GCA_027021285.1 of Bacteroidota bacterium. Classification (GTDB taxonomy): domain Bacteria; phylum Bacteroidota; class Ignavibacteria; order SZUA-365; family JAADGX01; genus JAADGX01. The sequence continues at coordinate 874 of JALUUP010000438.1, forward strand.
TTCGCGCAGGAACCCAGCACCAGGCTGCCGAACGCGATCAGCGCGGGTATGACCGGCCCCGTGAGCACTCCTTGCATTCTACGTACGGCGCGCATGGTCGCTATACCGGTTCCCACATGTTGCCTTCGCAGGGGATGTGGTTTTCGGACACGTGCTCGTCCAGGGCGGTGCACACGATGGCGGAGGGATCAAAATGCCTGCACGACGCGCACAACGTGTCCTCGACGACACCCCGCGTATTCTCCTTGAACAGCCGGTACTGTACCTGCGCGGGATGGATGACGAAACCGTACAAGGCCATGATGGTCACGGCCCACCAGACGGCGTAATCGACCATCGAGAAATACTCGTTCACGATCCACGCCAACAGGATCACGGCGACTGCACGGAACAACGCCCATGTGACGATACTTCCGAGCGTGTTGGGGTACCGCGGTTCCGAATCCTGTACGGGGGGGACTGTCATCGTTCCATTTCCTTGCGTCGTTTGCGAGCGTGGCGTCAAACTTATACCTTGCCTGATGCCAACAGGAATATTGGCGTTTCTGTCGGCTATTCCAAATCCACGATACCGCATGCTGTTCACGACTTCACGAAACTGGAAACCCCGCTGGAGATACCGCGCCCACGGCTACCTGTGGCGCATGCATTTTTCCGGCGCGGGTCGCATAATTATCGAGGAACGCAACCCGGACGCGAAGAAAGCTTCGTTTTCCTGCCTGGAGGAATCCACGGGCAAACCGGTATGGCAGGACCTGTCCTTCGACGAGCCCTGGTGGATCGGAATCGAGGATGTTACCCGCCGTTACATTTTCTTCCACCGTTACCGGAAGCCCGACATGCCCCGGCACATGGGAATAACGGCCTGCGCGGTGGAAACGGGCCGAATCCTGTGGGAGCGGCCGGATTGCGTGTTCGACTTCGCCAACGAGGATGAAATCGTAATAAGCCGGGACGATTTCGAGCGCCCCTCCTTCCTCGTCCTCGATGCCGCTACCGGCGAGGTAACGGCCACGCTGGAACCTGAAAGCCCGAAACGCAAGGCCGGCATCAACCGGCGCGACCGGTTCGCGGGGTTCGTCTATCCCGACACCTACGCCTCGCCGGAGCAGTTGCAGGCCGGGCACCGCGACCTGCTGCAGCGAGTCGTGCCGTTGGAAACCCTGGTTGGGAACGTGGACGTCCTGTCCTACCGAAACAATCTTTTCGTGGCCTGGCATGAAGTCACGAAGTCCGGAGTCCAAACGTCCAGGGTTGAGAAAACGAAGATGCGGAGTACCGCCGGTGACGGCGACGAAGACGGTTCATGGAGTATCTGCCAACGCATGGCGGGAATCGATGCGGACGGCAGGGTCGTTCTCGACCTCGTGCTCCTGGAAGAAACCAGCGCCCCGGCGCCGGACTCCTTTTTCGTGAAGGACGGACAATTGCTGGTATTGCAGGGAAGAACAACGTTGCTTTCATTCGACACGGAGAGGTGATTACTCATGGTACGCGTAGTTTCCGACAGTATTTCCGTTTCCACGAGGGGCGGCGACGACATGATAGACCTTACGCCGGAAATCGAGGCCACCCTCCGCCGCTCTGAACTGCGGAACGGCACCGTGACGGTGTTCGTCTCCGGTTCCACCGCGGGTATCTCCACCATCGAGTTCGAACCCGGCCTCCGGCGCGACTTGCCGGAAGCGCTCGAGCGACTTGCGCCCCGCGGCGCCCGCTACCGCCACGACGACACGTGGCACGACGGAAACGGCCATTCCCACGTCCGGGCCACACTGCTCGGTCCTTCGCTGACCATCCCCTTTTCCGGCGGGCGGCTTTTGCTGGGAACCTGGCAACAAGTAGTGCTGGTGGATTTCGACAACCGGCCGCGAAACCGCAGCCTGGCCGTACAGATGATCGGAGAATGAACGGCTGGGGGGTCGATTTTGGATTTCAAATTTCGGATTTCGAATGTATCGCTCGTTGTAGGTGTGTACGTGTATGAGTGTAAGTGCGTAAGAGCGTATGTGTATAGAAGAAGTTTGAGGTTGGATGTTCCAACGTTTTAAGGCTCCAAACGTCGCCGAGGTGGAGAATTCCTTCCGGATGATTATTTTGATCATGAAACTATGAACACCAGGAAAACACGAGACATTGATGGAAGTAAGTAAAACAGCGGAAAAACCTTCGATAAAAGCGAACGAGGTCATCCGAATCGAGGCGAACGCCATCCTGCAGTTGTGCAACCGGTTGGGGTCGTCGTTCGACCGCGCGGTTGACATGATGCTTTCCTGCAGGGGTCGTGTCATCATCACGGGCATGGGAAAATCCGGCCTTATTGCCCGCAAAATCGTCGCCACCATGAACTCCACCGGTACACCCTCGATCTTTCTCCACCCCTCGGACGCTGTCCACGGCGACCTCGGCATGGTGCAGGAAGGCGACGTGGTCATCATCCTGTCCAAGAGCGGCAACACGGAGGAGCTCAAGACCATTCTCCCCATTCTCAAACGCATCCCCGTTCAGATCATCGGCATGGTTGGCAACCTCGATTCACTCCTGGGCCGGGAAGCGGATATCGTGCTCGATGTCAGCGTGGAAGAGGAAGCCTGTCCCCACGACTTGGCTCCCACGGCTTCCACGACCGCAAGCCTTGTCATGGGCGACGCCCTGGCGATCGCACTGCTCCAGGAACGCGGCTTCACCCCCGAGGACTTCGCCTTTTTCCACCCGGGAGGCAACCTGGGCAAGCGCCTTCTGCTCAAGGTCGAGGAGCTGATGAAATCCGGTGACGCCGTGCCTTCCGTGCACCAGGCGGTGCCGCTCAAGGATGCCATCCTGGAAATCACGGAGAAACGCCTGGGCGCCACCTGCGTCGTGGACGACGACGGCATCCTGGTGGGGATCATCACCGACGGCGACCTGCGGCGGCTCCTTGAGCGGGACACGGACATGAAAAACCTCCTGGCGGTGGACGTCATGACCCGGGCACCGAAAGTCATCAGCCCCGGCATCCTGGCCAGCAGTGCCCTAGCTTTCATGGAGGAGCACAAGATCACCCAGCTTATCATTACGGACGAAAACAACCGGCCGGCCGGCATCATCCACATGCACGACCTGGTCGAGGCGGGACTAAAGTGACCACGGAAAAAGCGATCAATCACCATGCGTAAACCATTTCGGGAACGGCTGCAAACCGGCGTCATCCTCTTCGACGGGGGCATGGGAACCGAGATCTACAACCGGGGGGTGTACATCAACCGGTGCTACGACGAGCTCAACCTCACTCACCGCGACCTCGTGGCGTCCATAGGCCGCGACTACATCAATGCAGGCGCCGACGTGATCGAAACGAACACGTTCGGCGCCAACAGATTCAAGCTGGAAGAACACAGCCTCGTGGACAAGCTGCGCGACATCAACCTGGCAGGCGCGCAGATCGCGCGCGAGGCCGCGGGCGAGGACGTGTACGTGGCGGGCTCCATTGGTCCGCTGGGTGTGCAGATCGAACCGTTGGGCCCGCTGGCGCTGGATGAAGCGCGGGAAGCGTTCCGCGAACAGGCGCAGGCGTTGCTGGAAGGCGGGGTTGACCTCTTCATCCTGGAAACGTTCACGTACCCGGCGGAAATCCACCAGGCCATCCTGGCCGTGCGCGACATCTGCGACCTGCCCGTCATCGCGCAGATCACCATCAACGACGACGGCAACTCCCTCACCGGCGCGGACGCCGAGATCATCGTGGCCGAGCTGGACGAGATGGAACCGGACGCGCTGGGCGCCAACTGCAGCGTGGGTCCCCACGTCATGCTCCAGTTCCTCGAACGCGCGCGCGACATCACGAAGCGGCCCTTCTCCATCATGCCCAACGCGGGCAAGCCGCGCAACATCAACGGGCGCAACCTCTACATGACCACGCCGGAGTACATGGCCGAGTACGCCAAGCTCTACATCCAGAGCGGGGCCAACATCGTCGGCGGGTGCTGTGGAACCAGCCCCGAGCACGTGAAGGCCATGCGGCGCGCCGTCAACGCCCTCAAGCCGGACGAGGCGCTCCACGCCGTCCAGGTTCGTCAGGTCGAAAAACCGCCCGAGATCGAAGTCCTTCCCCTCCGGGACAAGTCGCGGCTGGCACACCAGCTCGACCAGGGACATTTCGTAACCATGGTGGAGATCGTGGCGCCGCGGGGTGTGTCGCCCGCGAAACAGATCGACGCCGCTCGCACAATGTTCTTCTACGGCATCGACGCCATCAACATCCCTGACGGTCCGCGGGCTTCGGCGCGCATGTCGGCCCTGTCATTGGCCGTGCAGATCCAGGGCGCTGTCGGCATCGAAACCGTGCTTCATTACACCTGCCGCGACCGCAACGTGATCGGTATCCAGTCCGACCTGCTGGGCGCGTGGGCGCTGGGGTTGCGCAACATCCTCGCCATCACCGGCGACCCGCCGAAGCTGGGCGACTACCCCGACGCCACCGCAGTGTTCGACATCGACGCCATCGGCCTCGTCAACGTCATCAACCGGCTCAACCACGGGCTGGACATCGCGGGCAATCCCATTGGCGAGCCCACCGCGTTCCACACCGGCGTGGGAGTCAACCCCGGAGCCTACAACATGGACAAGGAGTTGAGCCGCCTGGACTGGAAGGTGGACGCGGGGGCGGAGTTCATGATCACCCAGCCGGTGTTCGACCTCAAGGTGCTCGAGTCCTTCCTCAAGCGCATCGAGCACATACACATCCCCGTCATCGCGGGCCTGTGGCCGCTGACCTCGCTGCGCAACGCCCTGTTCATGAACAACGAAGTGCCGGGTTGCCATGTCCCCGATGAAATCATCGAGCGCTTCCGCACCTGCGCGACCAAGGAAGAAGGGCAGGAACTGGGCATCTCCATCACGCGGGAAATTTTCCGGGAATTGAAGAGCTGGGTGCAGGGGGTGCAACTGGCCGCGCCCTTCGGCCGCGTGGACGTCATACCGAGGATACTGGAATAGGATTTTTGATTTCGGATTTGTTGCAGGTTATAACGTTGGAACGTTCGAACGTTTTTCCTTGGCGGCCTCTGCACCTTCTTTGCGTCCTTTGCGGTTAATAAAATGACGGAAGACCGAAGAGAATATCGAATTTGAAAATTGAGATTTGGAATTTATCGCTTCTTGAGGGCGGATAGGTGCAACAAAGAGATATGGAGACATGGAGACAAAGAGAAGAAGTGGATGGAATTTTGGATTTTTGATTACGCTTCTGGTTGCGTGTCAATGTTTAAACGTATTCCTTTGCGTCCTCCGCGCCTTCTTTGCGTCCTTTGCGGTAAAAACTCAAACCGCAGAGAGTATGGAGATTGCTTCGGGCCGCAGGCCCTCGCAATGACACGAAAACCAAATTCGCCAATCCTATAATTCGTCAATTCCAAGGTCGGGAATAGAAAGTCTCTCCTACAATTTCCAATCAGCCGCGGATGATGATCCATTCGGCAATTCGCTAATCCGTTAATCCGCCAATTCGATAATTCATTTAGCATTATTCCTATTACCTCTTGCCTCTCTCCTGAAATACTTTTTCCTTGTACCGGAAATTCCGTAATTAAGCAAAGGAAACGACTTTTCGGAGGAGGTTTGTACAGAGCGCGCAATACGATTCCCCTGCTTCTCGCGGCAGCCTGCCTGGCCGGTCTCGCGGGCTGCAGCGGCAGCGAGGAAACCACCGCCGGTACGACATCGCTGCGGGCGCGGATCGTGCAGGATGCGAAATCCTGGCGAGGGACTCCCTACCGGTACGGAGGCAGGAGCAAGGAAGGAACGGACTGCTCCGGCCTGGTGTACACGGTGTTCGCGCGCCACGGCCTGTCTCTCCCCCGCCGCGCCGCCGACCAGTACAAGGCGGGCAAACCGGTGCGGTCGGACGTGCTCGCACCCGGCGATCTCGTGTTCTTCAGGAATACCGCCGGGCCGGGCATTACGCACGTGGGCATCTACGTGGGCAACGGATCGTTCATTCACTCGTCCACACGGAAGGGAGTGATCATCTCGCGGCTGTCGGAGACGTACTACCGCAAGCATTTCGCCGGCGCGCGCCGGGTGCTGCCGTGAGGTTTAACGTTTGAAGAATTATGAGCGGATGCGAAAATGAATAAATCTTTTGCCGTGAAACTGGGCGTTGTGCTCAACGTCGCGATCCTGACCGGACTGGCGGGATGCGGCCTGCTGGGACGGATCACTCCCGAACTGCCCCCCGGGCAAACGGGCCTCCTGGATACCATGACCGTCAACTGCATCGCACAGAACGGTCGCACGATCTTGATCGGCGGTACGGAAGGCCTCGTGGAAATTGACATGAACGCCGATGAACGCCGGTACTTCACCCCGCTGAACTCCGGCCTGCCCTCGCGCGTGGTGACGAGCCTGGCCGTCGATTCACTGGGCCGCCTGTGGATCGGCACGCCGAAGGGCATCGCGGTGTTCGACAACGAGGACGGGCGAACAATCACGAGCGCGAATTCCGGCCTGCCCGGCGACAACGTCTCCGTGCTGGCGTTCCGCGGCAACGGCGAGCTGTGGGTGGGCACGGCGGACAGCGGACTGGCAGTACTGCGCGGCGACCGTTGGACACGCTACGAGAAGGACAACACCGCCCTGCTGAGCAACTCGATCACGGCCATCGG
>JALUUP010000439.1 GCA_027021285.1 Bacteroidota bacterium
GAAATCCAAGGTGAAATCGGGCAACAAAAATAGAGGTGTACCAGGAAACAGCGAGGTGCCACAATGACAGGTAATGCAACGATTCTGATCGTGGAAGATAACGACGATCTGCGGGGAGTGCTTGAAACGTGGATCGGCGGAAATTTCCCACTTTGTACGGTTGTCAGCGCTCGGACGGGCGAGGAAGCGTGCGCTCGGGCCCGGGCAGTCAGGCCTACGGTGGTTCTCATGGACATTCGTCTCCCGCGGGAAAACGGCATCGAGACCACGCGTTGCATCAAGGCCTGTGTCCCTGACGCACGGATCATTATCCTGACCATGTACGAACCCTCGCTGTATCGCGATCAGGCTTTCGATGCCGGCGCGAGTATGTACATCATGAAAGACCGGATCTACAATGAATTGCCGAAAGCGGTCGCCCGCTGTCTTCCACCCGGATTAGAGGGGGGTGGTTCCAGGCGGATGTATTTCCAGGATGGGCCGCCGCGGTGAACAGCCCGGCATCTCGTTGAGATGCAGGCGTGCGAAAAACGCGCAGGCGGCGTCGCAACAACCGGCGCCATGTCAAAAGGGAACGTTGTTATCGTGATGCACGAAGGTTTCCACCCCATAACCAACTCTCCCCAAGATCGATAACGCAGGTGGGGGATATGGTTCGAAGCGGGTCGGGTTGCTCTTGAAGCCCGGCCCGTCTTCATATATGGACGACAACGGGATCCCATGGCTGACCATGGTCTTCGGGGTTGTCCCGCATGTTTCCGCAGGAGTGTTTTTCTTGGAGTTATACCGGGAAATTCGTAAATTTATTAGCTTATTCCTGATTCTGTGGAATGAATATATTGGGTAGGAATGTTTGAAAATCTGTCAGAGAAGCTTGAAGGCGCGCTGAAGCGGCTGCGCGGCCAGCATCGCATCACGGAGGAAAACGTCTCCGACACGTTGCGTGAAGTGCGACGCGCCCTGCTCGACGCCGACGTCCACCTTGCCGTGGTGAAGGAATTCATCGAATCGGTGAAGGCCAAGGCGCTGGGAGAAACGGTCGTGAAAAGCGTTTCCCCGGGCGAGCAAATGGTCAAGATCCTGCACGATGAACTCATGACCCTTATGGGGTCGGAGCAGAGCGACCTCCAGCTCGGAAGCCGTACTCCTTCCGTCGTTCTCGTGGCCGGGTTGCAGGGCTCGGGAAAAACCACGTTCTGCGCCAAGCTTGCGCGTCACCTGAAATCGAAGGGACGGCGACCCATGCTCGTTGCCGCCGACGTCTACCGGCCCGCCGCCATTGAGCAGCTCAAACTCCTTGCAGGGGAACTCGATGTTCCCGTCTATTCCGGCGATGAGAAGAACCCGGTGGAGATCGCGCGCGAATCCATCGATGCTGCCCGCCGGTTGATGGCGGATACGGTGATCATCGATACGGCAGGGCGCCTGTCCATCGACGAGGAAATGATGCGTGAGGTGGAGAACATCAAGAAGGTTGTGCGGCCGGACGAGACCTTGTTCGTCGTCGACGCCATGACCGGGCAGGACGCCGTGAACACCGCCCGCGCCTTTCACGATCGCCTCGACTACGAGGGCGTCGTGCTA
>JALUUP010000440.1 GCA_027021285.1 Bacteroidota bacterium
CATCATTTCCTCCGCGGTTCCCAGCAGGTCCTGGAGCGTCGTCCGGCCCAGCACCACGTCCACCGCCCGCTGGACGGCGTTCCACAGCGTGCGCACGGAGCATTCCACCGGGTTGGCGCAGGAATCTACGGTGCCGGTGTGGCGGTCGCAGAATCCCGGCTCGAACAGCCTCCCGCCCAGGACAGCCAGGACTTCTCCCACCAGGATGCGCTCCGGGGGACGCGCGAGGGTGTAGCCGCCCGCCTGCCCGCGGATGCTCTTGACGAAACCGCCCCGGCGCAGGATGCGCATGAGCTTGGCCACGTGGGGCACGGATATTCCTTCCGCCTCGCTGATCCCGGTGATGGTCAGGCTGTTTCCGCTCTCCGCCCGCGCAAGCCGCAGCAGGCAACGCAATCCGTATTCTTCCTGTGAGCTGAACTTCATGGTCTTGTTACCGGTCCTGGTATTCCTCGCCGTAATCCATCACGTACTTTTTACTTTTATCTTTTTACGTTTTACTTCTCATATCTGGGTATGGATGAACCGCAGGTCTTGGCGTGAACGAGCTTTTCGTATCGTTCCGGCGGAATCGAAGGCCCGGTGCGGTCGCAGTGCCGGTCGAATGCCTCGATCAGTTCGGAGGCGATATCCTCGGGTGTCCGGTCCTCGATGTCGTGGCGGTGCAGGGCGAGAACGACGTTTCCATCCTTGAACAGGAACATGGCTGGCGACGACGGCGGAAACTCCGGGAGGTACTTGCTGCGGAAGTAGTCCACCGCGTCGCGGTCCATGCCCGCGAAAACCGTTGCCAGGCGGTCGGGAATGACTGTATGCTGCAGCGCCTGTGCGGCGGCCGGCCGGGCGCTCCCCGCGGCGCACCCGCACACGGAGTTGATGAACACGAGGGAAGTCCCCGTTTCCTGGCGCATGAAGCGTTCAACCTCGGCCTCGGTGCGCGTTTCTTCGAAACCGACCCAGGTCAGTTCGTCCCGCATGGGCTGAACCGCGACGGGGTCGTACATCGGTACTTTTGTAATTAATCTATCAAACATTGTTGGGCCTCTCTATGGATTTGAAATAGTGTGTAAAGTGCTTCTGATATTTTCCGTGTATTCATGGCCGGAAATTTCGCGTACCGGCATGGAAACAACACACGATTGGCGGACGCGATTGCCGCGGGGCGGCATGTCTCGCTCTCACATGAACCCGAGCTGGAGCCGGGCTGCTTCCGACATCATGGATGGATTCCAGGGCGGATCCCACACGATGTCGAGCTGAACCTCGTTTACTCCGTCGATGGCCTCGATTTTCTGCTTTACCTCGTTGGGCAGCGACACCGCAACCGGGCAGTTAGGTGTGGTCAGGGTCATGAGTATCCGCACCTTGCCCAGCGCCTCCACGGAAACATCGTAGATCAATCCCAGCTCGTAGATGTCGATGGGGATTTCCGGGTCGTAGCAGGTCTTGAGAACGGAAACCACCCGTTCCTTCAGGTGTTCCGGGTCATCCGCCCGCTGTTGATCGCGCGCGGGCTTTTCGGGCGTTTCCGCCTCGTCCCTGTTCAGGACGTCGGTTTCGTGTGATTCCATCGTGGAGTTTT
>JALUUP010000441.1 GCA_027021285.1 Bacteroidota bacterium
TTCCGTGCTCGTGGATTGCGGCGGATTCAGCGAGGACGAGCTGGCGGCCGTCGAACGAAACGCTTACGAACTGGGCGTGGCCGGACACACCACTATTAACGCCGTCGAGCAATACTACCAGCGCTGTATTCGCTACCTCGTGTTCGGCAACGTGTTGAAGAACCACGCGTATCCCCTTTCCGTGAGCGCCGAGAGAGTGTTCCAGGCGTTCGAAATCGCTCGATATGCACGGAAGATCGGCGCGGAGGCCATTGCCCACGGCAGCACCGGCGCCGGGAACGACCAGGTGCGCTTCGACCTGGTGTTTCACGTCGAGGCTCCGGGAGTGGAAATCATTACCCCCGTGCGGGACGCCGGACTGAGCAGGGCCGACGAGATCGCCTTCCTCCGGGATCACGGCGTGCGGCGGGACTGGAAGAAGGCGGCGTACTCCGTGAACCAGGGTTTGTGGGGTACAACGATCGGCGGGAAGGAAACCCTTACCTCCCATTCTCCCCTGCCCGACGACGCGTATCCCACGCAGATGACGGCAACCGAACCGAAGACGATCGACCTGCGGTTCGAGAAGGGTGAAATTCGGTCGGTCAATGGGCGGGATTATCCCTCGCCCGTCGACGCCATCAGGGAATTGAACGCGCTGGGTGCGCCGTACGGTATCGGCCGCGGCATCCACGTGGGTGACACGGTGATCGGGATCAAGGGACGGGTCGGATTCGAAGCTCCCGCTCCGTTGCTTCTGATCAAGTCCCACCAGGCGCTGGAAAAACACGTGCTCACCAAGTGGCAAATCCATTGGAAGGATCAACTCGCCGGCTGGTACGGCATGATGCTGCACGAAGGCCAGTTCATGGACCCGGTGATGCGCGACATCGAGAAGTTCCTGTTCTCCAGCCAGGAAGTAGTAAACGGAATCGTGCACGCGCGCCTGCAGCCCGGGTACTTCGACATTCTCGGCATCACCAGTCCTAACGACCTCATGTCGGAGCGGTTCGGACAATACGGGGAAACGAACACCGCCTGGTCGGGGGAGGACGTGCGCGGGTTTGCACGGGTCATGGCCAACCAGAGCTTGATGTATCGCATGATAAACGGGGAGGGCGGTCATGATTAAGGCAGGAATCGCCGGCGGAGCCGGTTACACGGGCGGCGAACTTATTCGCCTCCTGCAGATGCACCAGCATTGCGAACTCGGTTTCGTGCACAGCCGCAGTCACGCAGGGAAACCGCTTTCCTCGGTCCACGACGATCTGTTCGGCGACAACGATCTCACTTTCAGCGATCACATCGACACCGACGTGGACGTTTTGTTTCTCGCCCTCGGCCATGGGGAATCGCGTGCGTTCCTGGAAAAAACCGGCGTGTCGCCTCACACGCACGTCATCGATCTCAGCAGGGATTTCCGGTTGACGGGAGGACCTGCGTCGTTCGTGTACGGCCTGCCCGAGGCCAACGCGGACGCCATCCGGAAGGCCCTCAACGTGGCGAATCCCGGGTGCTTCGCAACGGCCATACAACTTGCCCTGTTGCCGGTTGCGGGCGCGAACCTGCTGCCCGACGAGGTGCACGTCACCGCCATCACCGGATCGACCGGGGCCGGACAGAAAATGACGGCCACAAACCACTTCACCTGGCGCCACGGCAACGTATCGGTTTACAAGCCGTTCGTTCACCAGCACCTGGAGGAAATCACGAAGTCGCTGCGCGGCTTGCAGCCGGCCTGGCGGGGCGCGCTGCACTTCATCCCCATACGCGGGCCATACACGCGCGGAATTCTCGCCTCGGTGTACTTCCGGTTCGACGATGGATTGGAAGAAGCGCGGGAACTCTACAACGCGTTCTACAAGCATGCGCCGTTCGTCTGGATCAGTTCGGTCAACCCCAACCTGAAACAGGTGGTGAATACAAACAAGTGCCTGTTGCATATCGGCAAGTACGGCGACATGCTGCACGTGGTCAGCGTCATCGACAACCTTGTCAAGGGCGCCGCGGGACAGGCGGTGCAAAACATGAACCTGATGTTCGGGTTGGAGGAAACCGCGGGCCTGGCCTTGCGCGCGCTCGCGTATTGAAAACGGATGGAATCAACCGGAAAAGGATAAACCATGAAAAACTTTACCAGTGTACACGATGTCGCGGACGTCGCTGAATTATGCGGGCGGGCGTTTGCGTTCAAGAAAGAACCGGCCCGGCAGGCACAATCGGGTCGCGGAAAAACGCTGGGGTTGATTTTCCTGAACCCCAGCCTGCGAACGCGTATGAGCACGCAACTGGCCGGGCAGAATCTCGGCATGAACGTGATCGTCCTGAACGTCAGCGGCGAAGGATGGAAGCTGGAATTCGCCGACGGCACGGTGATGGACGGTCCGGAGGCGGAGCACGTGCGGGAAGCGGCCGCGGTGATCGGCGAGTACTGCGACATCATCGGGCTGCGCGCTTTCGCCGGATTGAAGGATCGTGACCGGGATTACCGCGAAGAGTTGCTTCAAAAATTCATCGAGTTTTCGGGCAGGCCAGTGGTCAGCCTGGAATCGGCCACCCGCCACCCGCTGCAATCCCTGGCCGACTTGCTGACCATCGAGGAGCTGAAGCGCAGGCCGAATCCGAAAGTCGTTCTTACCTGGGCTCCGCATCCAAACCCGTTGCCGCAGGCCGTTGCAAATTCTTTCTGCGAATGGATGCTGCGCGCGGACGTGGAGCTGGTCGTGAGCCATCCGCCGGGTTATGAATTGGCAGAGCAGTTCATGGAAGGAGCCCTTGTCGAATACGATCAACGGAAAGCGTTTACCGGTGCTGATTTTATCTACGCGAAAAACTGGTCGGCCTTTGGAGAATACGGCGCAGTTCTGAACCGCGATCCCGATTGGATGATCACGGCGGAGAAGATGGAGCTTACGAACAATGCCCGCTTCATGCATTGCCTGCCGGTGCGGCGCAACATGGTAGTGGAAGACGCCGTGCTGGACAGTTCGGCATCGGTGGTGGTTCAGCAAGCGGGCAACCGGGTGTGGGCCGCCCAGGCGGTGCTGTCGGAAATCCTGGATGAAACCGGGCGGGGTAGCCGTGGATAAACTGCTCGTGGCAAAGATCGGCGGATCCATCATCGATGATGAGCGGGCGCTGAAGGAAGTGCTGGAGAGGTTCGCCGCAGTTCCCCACCGGAAGGTCCTCGTGCATGGCGGCGGGCGGCGGGCTGATCGCGTCCTGGAGCGGATGGATATCGAACCGCGCATGGTTCGAGGGCGGCGAATAACCGATGCCCCTACGCTGGAGGTGGTGCAGATGGTGTACGCCGGACTGGTCAACAAGAACATCGTGGCATTGCTTCAATCCACGGGCTGCGCGGCGCTGGGTTTGAGCGGAGCCGACCTTGATTGCATCCGCGCTGTGAAGCGACCGAAAGGAGAAGTGAATTTCGGTTTCGTCGGGGATATTGAATTGGTGAATACTCGCGTGGTGAGGAATATCCTGGATGCCGGTTGGACGCCCGTATTCTGCCCCCTGACGCATGACGGGCGGGGACAGATGCTGAACACGAACGCGGACACCATTGCGGTCGAAATAGCAATTGCCCTCGAACACTTTTTCAATGTAGAACTGGTTTTCTGCAGCGGGGGCAGGGGCGTGCTTGCCGATCCCGGGGACGAACAGTCGGTGTTGGCACGGATCGGGATCGAAGAATACCACTCGTTGAAAGCGCGGGGGATCATCAGCGCGGGGATGATTCCCAAGCTCGACACCGCATTCCGCGCCATGCGCAACGGTGTGACGGAAATCCGCATCGGCGGGAGCGGCGCATTGAATGCGGAAAACCAGGCGACACGGCTCTGCCTGTCAAACACGGAGGAAAAGAAATGAAACCAGTTGACGGCCTGATAGACGAAGCGATCCGGTTGTTGCGGGATTTGATCGCGGTCGAGTCCTTCAGCGGAAACGAAGGAGGGACGGCGGACATCGTGGAACGATTCCTTCGGGAACGCGGCGTTGAAACGGGGAGGAAGTTCAACAATGTTTACGCTCGGAACGCCCTGTTCTCGCCGGGCAAACCGACGCTGTTGCTGAACTCCCATCACGACACGGTGAATCCCAACAGCGGGTGGACGCTGGATCCGTTTACGCCCCTGGAAAAAGACGGCAAGCTCTACGGCCTGGGCAGCAACGACGCGGGAGCTTCACTGGTCGGTTTGATAGCGGCGTTTCTCCACTTCCAGCATCGTGAGGACTTGCCCTGCAATTTAATGCTTGTGGCCAGCGCCGAAGAGGAAATATCCGGCGAGCGGGGCCTGGCCTGCGTTCTGCCGGAACATGAGCCCGTGGAGGCGGCGATCGTGGGCGAGCCGACAGGAATGGAAATGGCTGTCGCCGAGAAGGGCCTCATGGTGTTGCGATGCCGGGCCCACGGCACAGCCGGTCACGCCGCCCGCGACGTCGGCGACAACGCCATCATCAAGGCCGTCCGGGACATCCAGTGGTTCAGCAGTTACCGCTTTGCGCGACAATCGCCGCTGCTCGGCGCGGTGAAGATGTCGGTAACCATGATCCAGGGAGGACAGCAGCACAACGTCATTCCCGACCGCTGTGATTTCACCGTGGATATCCGCACAACGGACGCCTATTCCCACGATGAGCTTTTGGAGATCATCCGCGATGCTGTCTCGTCCGAGATCGTTCAATGTTCGAAACGCCTTCATCCGTCTTCCATTGCTGTGGACCATCCGCTCGTGGAATCGGCACGACTCCTGGGCATCAATCTGTTTGCCTCGGCGACACTGTCCGATCAATCGCAGATACCGGCTCCCTCCGTGAAGATCGGACCGGGGAGGTCGGAGCGTTCCCACACGGCGGACGAGTTCGTTTACATCCACGAGATAGAGAAAGGGGTAGGAACATACATTGCGCTGCTGGATCGATACGTTGAAATCCATGGAAGGAATGCTGCCCGTGATGGCAAAGCAACGCGGCCTGTTTTAGCAGCAAAACAGGCCCCGGAAATGAACAACACCATTGACCATTGACACAACACGAGAAACCAATGAAAAAACTCTGGGAGAAAGGAGAAACGATCGATCCAAAGGTCGAGGCATTCACCGCGGGCAACGACCGCATGCTCGACCTGCGGCTGGCGCCGTACGACGCGCTGGGCTCGATCGCCCACGCTGTTATGCTGGAGTCGGTGGGATTGCTCGATGCCGGGGAACTCGCCGCGTTGCGTGAGACGTTGAGCGCCATCTACCGGCGCATTCAAAACGGTGAATTTTCGATCGAGCAGGGCGTGGAAGACGTTCATTCGCAAATTGAAATCGAAGTCACGAAAGCCCTCGGCGACGCGGGCAGGAAGATCCACACCGGCCGCTCGCGCAACGACCAGGTCGCTCTCGACGTCCGTCTCTACCTCCGGGACCACATTCGCCGTACAACCGAATCGGTAAGTGCGCTGTTCGACGCGCTGCTGCGACTGAGCGAGGAGCACGCCGCCGACCTGATGCCGGGCTACACGCACATGCAGGTCGCCATGCCGTCCTCGTTCGGACTGTGGTTCGGCGCCTTCGCCGAGAGCCTGGTGGACGACACGGTGATGTTGCGGGCGGCGTTCGGCATCGTCAACCGGAACCCCCTGGGTTCGGCGGCGGGCTATGGTTCGTCCCTGCCCCTGGACCGCCGTCTGACCACGGAACTGCTGGGCCTTGACGGTATGAACTATAACTCCGTGTACGCGCAAATGGGCCGCGGGAAGATCGAGCGCGTCGTCAGCCAGGCAATGGCGTCGGTAGCGGCCACGCTGGGGAAACTGGCCGGCGATATCTGCCTGTACATGGGGCAGGATTTCGGCTTCATTTCCTTCCCCGACGAACTGACCACCGGGTCGAGCATCATGCCGCAAAAGAAAAATCCGGACGTGTTTGAAATGATCCGAGGAACGTGCAACCGCTTACAGGCGATCCCCAACGAAATCAACCTCTTGACGGCGAACCTGCCGGTCGGTTACCATCGCGACCTGCAATTGCTGAAAGACATCCTGTTCCCGGCCATGGATGACTTGCAGGAATGCCTGGAGATGAGCGTGTACATGCTCCGGCACATTCGTGTCCGGAAAAACATCCTGGAGGACCCGAAATACGTGGATATCTTCAGCACGGAAGCGGTGAACCGGGAAGTCCTCGACGGGATGCCGTTCCGCGACGCCTATCGCAAGGTCGCGGGCGACATTGCCGAAGGCACATTCGAGCGGCCCGCAAACACGCACTATACGCACGAAGGAAGCATCGGCAACCTGTGTAATGACGCTATCCGCGAGATGATGGAAGACGTGTTGTCTGGATTTCCGTTTGATCGGATCGACAAGGCCGTGGCGGCGCTCCTGGAAGAGTAAAGCCCGGCACGGGGCCGGGGTAGATGTATCACGTCTCCGGCTGTTTCCTACAAGCAGACGCCACATATATTTTCTCTCAACGTAAAGTTCACCGAGTAACAAAGCGGCGCTCGTGCCGTATGGAAGGTAGTACTGACCATCCAGGCGGTTGCGCGGCTGTCGAAAAGCCTGCTGAAGCGCGACGAAGTTCGAAGCGCCGTGCTTTCCCCGCCGGTCAGTACGGCGGAACATCGAACCGCCGCCCTGATTCCGTATGCAAACAGCGCGAGGTTTCTCATGACAAGAATGGCAATAGCGCTCGTCGTGATTTTGGGAATGTGGACAGTCGATTCTCCCGGACAGCAGGAAGATGAGACGGCGGGGGTCAGGCAGGTCGCGCTTGAGTATATCGAGGGATGGTATGAAGGGAATGCCGCGCGAATGGAACGCACCCCGCACCCCGAGCTGGCCAAGAGAATTGTGCACTCGGACCCCTGCACGGGGCAGGACAAGCTGGTGAAACTGGCTGCCGGGAGGCTGGTTGAGTTCACCGCCAAAGGAGGCGGCAGGAAAACGCCAGAAGATCAGCGGGCCATCGACATCAAGATCCTGGATATGCTGAACACGACCGCGAACGTGAAGGTCTCCTCGGCGAAGTTCATCGATTATCTCCACATCGTCAAGTGGAACGGGAAGTGGGTCATACTCAATGCCGTATGGGAGAACAGGCAGTAATACCGCTGTTGGTTCCGGAAAAGGGGCGGGAGATATTCGCATCATGGGCATGGCGATACTGGTGAATGTGCTAGATCGGGTTGGTGCGGAATGTTATTAAGTATAGTCCATGTGTGAAACTCGTTACCCTGTTTATTGTGTTGACACGCTATAGGTACGCCTTATATTTACTTTGGAAAAATGATTTAGCATTCTCATCGAGAACCGCGGTAAAATGAACAAGCAATGAAAAGAAACATGAGCGAAACAGCAGCCGTGGCCCAGCGCGTCCTGGTCGAGCTGGTGCGCGTGCGCCGCAGCCTCATTTTCTGGGCGGTGTTTCCAACCCTGATGCTGCTGCTGTTCGGATTGATTTACGCGGGCGGCAACCAGACCGC
>JALUUP010000442.1 GCA_027021285.1 Bacteroidota bacterium
CCATTACGCGGTAACAAACCCGATTCCCAAGTTTACCCTGATGCCGAACAGGTATAAAGACTGGTTGAAACAAGCGGAAGCGGATATTAAGCATGCCCGCAACGCAAAGAAAGACGGTGATTACGAGTGGAGCTGCTTCGCCGCACACCAGGCGGCGGAAAAAGCGCTCAAAGCTGTCCTGATGTACAAAGGAATCGATGCGTGGGGACATTCCCTGACGGTTCTGCTGGGAAACCTGGAATCCGAATCTTCCGTCCCACGCGGCCTGGAGATGTGCGCCAAGATTCTCGACAAGCATTACATCCCCACCCGTTATCCCAACGGATTCGACTCGGGTTCGCCCGTGGATTACTACACGGAAGAAGAAGCCGCGAATGCGATTGAATACGCCGATAAAATCCTTGACTACTGTCGTCTTCAGGTCAGCGAATAAAGAAAAGATACGGCAGGCCGTTCATGCGTTTGCTGCTGAACTGCGGGTGAAGCACCCGGAAATCCGGCGGATCATTTGGTTCGGGTCATGGGTAACCGGCCGGCCCTTACCGTACAGCGATGTCGATATCTGTATCATCCTGACTCGGAGTGACAAAACGATGCGCGACAGGATACCGGACTATCTTCCCTTTGGTTTTCCGGTCGGCATCGATCTCTTCCCTTACACGGAGAATGAATTCAGGGAACTGGCGAAACAGCACCCATCCTGGTACAACGCAATCAGAACCGGGATTGAGGTCTGAGATGTACAATTTGAAATTTT
Organism: Bacteroidota bacterium; assembly: GCA_027021285.1. Classification (GTDB taxonomy): domain Bacteria; phylum Bacteroidota; class Ignavibacteria; order SZUA-365; family JAADGX01; genus JAADGX01. The sequence goes on from JALUUP010000442.1 coordinate 758, forward strand.
AAATTTGAAGATGGACAAGCGTCCCAGCGAGAAACAATCACTTCCGCTATGAACGGAGCCCTTGGCAAGACAACAAACGTAGCCCTGAGTGAACGGACAAACGTAGCCCTGAACAAAACAATAAACGTAGCCCTGAGCGGAGTCGAAGGGCGGTGATCAGAAGTAATGAAACATGAAACACGCCTGGATGTACATCTTGAAATGCATCGATGGAGGTCATTCCTGTTTTGATCTGGAATCCAGAAGGCAAGGAATGGATTCCCGCTTTCGCGGGAATGACGTGAATGCGTTGATGGAGGTCATTCCTGACTTGATCCGGAATCCAGGGAAAGGAATGGATTCCCGCTTTCGCGGGAATGACATGAATACGTTGATGGCAGTTACCATACTGGCAGTACCACGGATCTTCAAAACGTATCAATGAACATGAACAGGGAATATTCACTGGTTATACTTTTACTCGCCGACCGTTGAAGTTGGTTTTTAGTCAATGATTCCCGGATATCATGCAGGCGAAGGTGGTCGAGCGTCAAATAAAAGGCTGGACGAGAAAAAAGAAGGAAGCGTTGATCGATAGGGATTTTACGCTTCTTCATGAATTATCGCAGTGCAAAAATCCAGGTCATCTTAAGTTCCATTCATAAATGATAATATCTTATGGAAACTTCTAAAAACAAGTCATTGCGAGGGCGAAGCCCGAAGCAATCTGTGAATTTGGATGAGATTGCTTCATCCACCTGCAGCGGATTCGCAATGACAATATTTGAACCGTGTTTTTAGAAGTCCCCTTATTGTATTCTTGTCGCAGTTCCCCGAAAGGGGCCACTACGTGGCTAGTTTACGCACTGCGCAGTGAAAAATCGTGAATTTCAAAACTCGCTTTCACTTTTCTTACTACAATAGTGTCACGTCAACAGTGTTACATCAACGTAAGAAAGTCATCCCGAATGTGATCTGAAATCCATTGAAGACCGAAGTGGATTCCTGAAACCCGGTAGATGATAGTGAACGAACCGATAGTCGTAATGAACGAGATCGATATTGTTCGGGATTTAACGGAAAAGCTGGAATCAATAGGTGTATCGTTCATGATTACAGGTTCCCTGGCGATGAACTACTACGCGGTCCCGAGAATGACGCGGGATATTGATCTTGTTGTTGAATTAACCGAATCTGATGTGGATGGAATGTATTCCGTATTCTCTCCGGATTACTATGTTGCCAGGGAAGCGATGGAAGAGGCAACCAGAGAAAAAACGATGTTCAACATGATCCACGATGAAAGCATCATTAAAGTTGACTGCATCGTGAGGAAGGATTCGGTGTACAGAAAGCAGGAGTTTGAGAGGAGAAAACGGATTCGCATCCAGGACTTCGAAACCTGGATTGTCAGCAAGGAAGACCTTGTATTGTCCAAGCTCGTATGGGCTGGTGATTCACGTTCCGAAATGCAATTGCGCGATGCCGGAAATCTCCTGAAAACGGGGTGCGATGATAAATACCTTTGGAAATGGGCAGGACAACTGAAAGTCGATTCAATTCTTCGCGAGCTATTGCATGAATGATACGACACGTGAAATGGAAAAAGTATACAGGTACAAGCTTATGGAAAAGTCCGCGAGTGAACGATTCATTATGGGGTGCCGTATGTTTGACAGCGCGCTGGGCATGATCCAGGCTTCGTTTCGCAATCATCCCACACATGAAGCGTATAAGGTGCGGCTTTTCAGACGTCTCTATGGCAGTGAATTTTCTGAACAGGAATGCCGGTCCATCGAGAAGCGTTTGGACGCCGTATCGCGGTGATTTTCAGGCTCCGATTATAAGCGAAGAGTGATTTGTAATTTGAAGATGGACAAGCGTCCCAGCGAGAAACTATCACTTCCGCTATGAACGGAGCCCTAAGCAAGACAACAAACGTAGCCCTGAACAAAACAATACCCGTAGCCCTGAGCGGAGTCGAAGGGCGGTGATCAGAAGTAATAAAACATGAAACACGCCTGGGTGTACATCTTGAAATGCGTTAATGGAGGTCATTCCGGACTTGATCCGGAATCCAGGGAAAGGTATGGATTCCCGCTTCCGCGGGAATGGCGATTTGTATTACCCGATAAACTAGAGTTAAAGAAATACTACGTGAAGTCAGTGAATTATTGGCGAATTTTTCCGGCTCACGTAAAACCATCCGCACTACGCGCCAAGAAAATTTCAAATTTCAAATCACCCGCACTCCCCATCGAACTCGGCGCGTAGTATCGTGTTCTCTCGAAACCCTTTTCCACCCTTGTCCCACGTAACCTTTTTCGTTACATGAAAGGTATCATCCTTGCCGGCGGCGCGGGGACGCGGCTGTATCCACTGACCAGGGTGGTCAGCAAACAGCTTCTGCCCGTGTACGACAAACCCATGATCTACTACCCGCTTACCACGCTCATGCTGGCGGGAATCAGGGACGTTCTCGTGATTTCCACTCCCGAGGACCTGCCGCTCTTCAAGCGACTGCTTGGCGACGGAGGCAATTACGGGATGCGTTTTTCCTACGCGGAGCAACCCCGGCCGGAAGGACTCGCGCAGGCTTTTATCATCGGGAAGGATTTCATCGCGGGCGACAAGGCATGCTTGATCCTCGGCGACAACCTGTTCTACGGAGCCAGCCTGGGAGCCTTGTTGAAAAAGTCGGCGGGCCTGGAACGGGGAGCGCTCATTTTCGCGTACCGGGTGCGTCACCCGGAGCGATACGGGGTAATCGAATTCGACGGCGACGGAAAAGCGGTGTCGATCGAAGAGAAACCGGAAACACCCCGCTCCCACTATGCTGTGCCGGGAATGTATTTCTACGATGAACACGTGTGTGATTTTGCCGAATCGCTGGCGCCTTCGATACGGGGCGAACTGGAAATCACGGATTTGAACCGCCTGTACCTCGAGAGGGGAGAATTGCGGGTGGAAGTTCTTCCCCGCGGTGTGGCGTGGCTGGATACCGGCACGCACCAGTCGCTGCTCCAGGCGGGCGCGTACGTCGAAGCCCTGGAACATCGCCAGGGATTGAAGATCGGGTGCCCGGAAGAGGTGGCGTACCGCATGGGGTATATCAGTGGAGAGCAACTCGATCGTATCGCGGTCGAAAATACCCAGAATGACTATGGCCGCTATCTCCAGGATATACTTAGAGAGGAAGCCGGCAGGTGAAGTTCCTTCCCGTATCGATCCCCGGTTTGATCCTGATCGAACCCCTGGTATATGAAGACAGCCGCGGTGTGTTCATGGAGTTGTACCGCCACGAGCTCTTTCGCGATGCGGGCATCGACGCCGGGTTCGTCCAGGATAACTTTGCCCGCTCGACCGCTGGCGTGTTGCGCGGCCTGCATTATCAGCACCCGCATGGGCAGGGAAAGCTGGTATTCGTGCCCCGCGGGAAGATATTCGATGTCGCCGTGGACATCCGCCGGGGTTCGCCGACCTTCGGCCAGTGGTACGGCTGCGAACTCTCGGAGGAGAACCACCGCCAGTTCTGGATTCCGGAGGGGTTCGCCCACGGGTACTGCGTGCTGTCGGATTCTGCGGACGTCATGTACAAGTGCACGGACTACTATCACCCGGAGTGCGAGGGAACCCTGTTGTGGAACGACCCCGATATCGGCATCGAGTGGCCGGTGCGGAAGCCGCTGGTTTCAGAAAAGGACGTCGCCGGAATGCGCCTGAAAGATGTTGAGTCACTGGAATAAGATTTTCAAATTGAAAATTGAAATTTCTTTTCAGCGGGAATAACGCGAATACAATGATGGATGTTATTCCGGACTTGATCCGGAATCCAGAAGGCAGGGTATGGATTCCCGCTTGTGCGGGAATGACATGAATGTGTAGACTAATAAGTAGCCATGAGCGGAGTCGAAGGGCGGCCCCTTTCACGAAGCGACACCATCGTGGCGGGAAAGGCCGGAATCCACTGAACCGCCTTTCTTAAAAGATTCATTCGAATGCGACGAGAACAAGTAGCTGATACGACGACGAAAACCGGGAAGACGCGCGACGAGACCGTGATGAAACAGCACGTCATACATGGTTCTGTACTGCGCGCGTTCCGCGTTCCCGGTACTGGTTCCAACATTTCCTATGTCGTCTTCTTTGCCGCGAGCGCGGCGTATTTTCTCAGTATTACGCTGTTGCAGAAAACACCGTGGTTTCCCGAGGGACCTGGATTCACGTTTGCCATGAGCCTGGTGTGGGCTTTTGTGCCGCTGGTATTGGGTCTGATCATCAACACACCGGCTTCCATTGCTTCCGGGTTCCTGTTTGCCGCGCTGGGTCCATATCACAAGACCGCGATTATCGCTGCCTTTATACTGGGCATGCTCATGCTGGCCAGAGTCCTGGTACAAAACCGCGCTGATATTCGGGGTTTTCTCCGGTACTCCGTGAAAGAAAAGCATTTCGGCCTTGTGGCGGCGATCCTTGGTTACCTCGTGCTGAACCAGTTGCTTCATCTTGACCGTTCCACGGATGGATGGTCGTCCCTGGCCCTGGGCGCGTCCCTTTTGACCGTTCCCCTGGCTGCGTACAGCCTTTCGTACCTGCAGTGGACGCGAAAGGACGTAAAAAAGCTGATCGCCTATGGTGCAATGATTCTTGGCGGTTTGGCGCTCGCAGTTCTTCTCTACCCTGCCATCACGGGCCAGTGGATACAGTACCCGCATGCCGTGTTCGTTTTTTACAAGGCCTTGGCGACGTTCATGACGCCGCCCTTTAAAATGATCTGGATCGATCCTGACTTCAACATGGGAAGCCTCCGGAGCTCGCATTTCATGGCGGCCATCATGCTCCTCGGTGCGGTCGCCAGCTTTTCCTACGGTGCGCGGAAACGCAGCGCCCGGTTTTTCCTGGCCGGGATCCTGGGCGTGTACCTCTTTGCGCTTGGAGAAAACACCCACATCCTGGCGGGCGTGGTTACCGGCGTCATGGTCCTGGGATTGCTGCGCTTCGGCAAACGGCTTTCCGGAAACATCCTGGCTGCGTTGATCCTTGGAATGGTGGTTATCGTCACGCTTGCGACAGCGACGTGGTTCTACCGTGCTGACGGTCCAAACGGAAAAACCCCGAAAGGCCGATTATACCAGATGACGCTTGACTACATCGAATCGGACGCGTCCGTCCTTGTCCTGGGAGAAGGTCCGGCCGCGTTCTCGAGCCATGCCGCGCGCAAACGCCTGCCGAGGCTCCTGACCGACGAAAACCGGTATCCGTTGCTTCCCGCTTTCGTGAATCCTGCCTATCGCGTTATTCTCGAAGACACGTTCGTAAAAGGAACGTCTTCCACCATGAACCGCCAGATGTCGGGACTGCTCGGGCTGGTCATGGAATGGGGTGTACTGGGCGGAGCGATTCTGATGTTTGCTCTTTTCACCGTGATCAAGAAAGCGATTGACGTATATCGCCATGCGCGAAACCGGGAGATCAAGGCCGTTGCAGCGGCAGCGCTTTTCGGGCTGGCGATGGTATTCGTCTCACTTGTGTTCCGCCCCTACTTCGAGTATCCCGACGTGATGTCCGTGCTGGCGTTGATGTTCCTCGTCACCGGTATAGCGCGTTCCAGCCATCTCGCCGGGGACGTGTCGAGATTGGAGGATCAGGCTGCTTGTTGATCTATCAAGATTATATAGGACGATGACAAATCTGGATCATGGATTTCTTTATGAATGGATTCACTGCTACGGTGTTTAGCATCGGCGGGCGTACACTACGCGTAGCCCTAAGCGGAGTCTTTAGCAGAGCCCTGAGCAAACTAATAAACGTAGCCCTGAGCCCCGAAGGGTTCCTTCGGGGAAGGGCGGTCCCTTTCGCGATATGAACACTTCGTTGCAAAAAATAGCGGATGAGACAATACGCGCATGTCGAGAACCTCTCCTACGCGCAGCCCTGAGCCCCGAAGGGTTCCTTCGGGGAAGGGCGACGGCTTAGGGAAAAGCAATTCAAAATGATCCCACTAATCCTGGATTCCCGCTCTGCCCAAAGGGCCCCCTTGCGGGGCGCGGGAATGACAGAGGACAGAGCCCACGGATTTATCCGTGGGAAAAATGTTCACCGACATCAATTTCGAAAACCGTTTCAACGGTTTCCAAAAGTCGGTACTATACCAGGGCACAAATGATGGACCGCGGTAGAAGTGCCATACTCCATCGTCACACTAAACATAGCCCTGACCGAATTCGCAGAAGGATTCGACAGGCGATCCTTGTCACGACGCTTAAACTAATATGAGTTTTTTTCTCGTTACCGGCGGCGCGGGTTTCATCGGCTCCAATATCGTGGAGACCCTCCTCGAACGCGGGCACAAGGTGCGCGTCCTGGACAATTTCTCCACGGGGAAGCGGGAGAACCTGGAACCGTTCAGGAACGACGTGGAAATCGTCGAGGGTGATATTCGTTCGTATCACATTGTTCACGAGGCAGTGCGTGGAACGGACTTCATCCTTCACCAGGCCGCCCTGCCCTCCGTCCCGCGCTCCATCGCCGATCCGATCACGACGCACGAAGTGAATACCAACGGCACGTTGAACGTGCTGAACGCCGCCCGTGACCTTGGCGTGAAGAAAGTCATTTTTGCTTCGTCGTCTTCCATTTACGGAAACAGCGAAGAACTGCCCAAGAAAGAAAGCATGGTTCCCAATCCGCTCTCTCCCTATGA
>JALUUP010000443.1 GCA_027021285.1 Bacteroidota bacterium
GCGCATGCGATCCCCGTTGTACATGGCCCGGATCTGCGGGATGGTCTGGTGGCTTTCGTCGATGATCGTCAGGTAGTCGTCGGGGAAATAATCGAGCAGGCATTGGGGGCGTTCGCCCGGCTTCCGTCGGGCCAGGTGCCGGGAGTAGTTCTCGATGCCCGAGCAGTAGCCGATTTCCTTCATCATCTCGATGTCGTACCGGGTGCGCTGTTCCAGTCGTTGCGCTTCCAGGAATTTCTCCTGCGACCGCAATTCCGCGAGGCGGTCCTCCAGCTCGCGCTCGATATCGGCGATTGCCAGCTTGAGGTTCTCTTCCGTGGTAACGAAATGCTTGGCGGGATAGATAACGACGTTGTTCGTTCGTCCCGTCACCTTGCCCGTCATGCGGTCGGTGTACGCCAGCTCTTCGATCTCATCGCCGAACAGGCTGATGCGTATTGCTTCTTCGTCCTCGTGGGCGGGCATAACATCGATCACGTCGCCCCGCACGCGGAACGTGCCGCGGCTGAATTCGTAATCGTTGCGGATGTAGTGAATGTCGGTCAGCTTGCGGAGCAGGTCGTTGCGCTCGATGACCTGGCCGGTCTTGAGGGGAAGGATCTGTCGCGCGTATTCTTCCGGAGAACCGATACCGTAGATGCAGGAGACAGATGCCACAACGATGACGTCCTTGCGGTCTTCCAGCAGGGCGCTCGTGGCGCGCAGGCGCAACCGGTCGATCTCGTCGTTGATGGACATGTCTTTTTCGATGTAGGTGTCGGTGGAAGGAATGTATGCCTCCGGTTGGTAGTAATCGTAATAGGAGATGAAGAACTCCACCGCGTTGTTGGGGAAGAACGCCTTGAACTCTCCGTACAGCTGCGCGGCCAGTGTCTTGTTGTGCGAGATGACCAGCACCGGTTTATTGACACGGGCGATCACGTTGGAGATGGTAAACGTCTTGCCGCTGCCGGTTACACCAAGGAGAGTCTGGAACCGGTCGCCCCGCAATATGCCCTCCGTGAGCTGCCGAATGGCTTCCGGCTGGTCTCCCGCGGGCTGGTAGTCCGATACGAGCTGAAAGACGTTTTCCGTGTTCATGTGCTCTCGTTCGTCATTGAACACGTAATCTGGCGATTTTCGCGGCGCGATTCAATGCCGGTGTCGTTCCCCTCGTGATGCTTGCTCGCCTTACGGTATCGGGGAGGGGACGTCCATTGCCGTTGTCTCCCCACCGCGACTTTGATAGATTCATGACATGGGACAGGATACGATACTGGTAACAGGCGGAAGCGGATTTCTGGGATGGAACATCGCCCGGGAACTCGCCGCTCGCGGATACCGCGTGAAGGCCACGTATCACCGCCGTCAACGTTCGGACGCGTTTTGTGAATGGATATTCCTGGATCTCAATCAATACACGCAATTCACCGAGTTGCTGGGCATGGGCGGGTATTCCGCCATCGTCCATGCGGCGGCGATAGCCGACCCGCGCGCCTGCGAACAAAACCGTTCGCTCGCTTTCCGCGTCAACACGGTGGCGACGCGGCACCTTGCCCAGTATGCCTCCGAGTACCGCATTCCCTTCTTTTTTA
>JALUUP010000444.1 GCA_027021285.1 Bacteroidota bacterium
AGAATTTCCACCATTTCTTCTGGTCGGTTTCGTCCATCGCCGACCGGAGTTCATCATCGTCGAAGGCCTTGTTTCCGGAAAACGTGATCGAAGCGATCTCCACTTCCGGCCCTTCATCGATCGTAATAACGAGATTCGCCCGGTTACGACCTTCTTCGACAGGAACAATCTCCGGTTTGATTTCCGCAAGGAGATACCCTTTTTCCTGGTACTCTTTTTTAAGGGCGCGGACGATCTTGCTCAAGATCTGGGGACGAATGATCTGCCCCCGAATCAGGCTGACCTTGGAACGGACATCATCTTCACTCAATTCGTCGTTGCCGTTCACGATAACCGATTCAAGCCGTGGATATTCCTTGACCCGGATTGTCAGATAAATGCCGTCCGGTGTTTCCTTTGAAACCACGATCTGTACGTCACTGAACATCTTCATGGTCCAGAGCCGGGTAATGGCTTTCTGGGTCTGGTCTCCGGGTAACGTGATTTGATCGCCGATGCGAAGACCAGATGTGGCAATGACCATTGCGGGATCCGAGGTGATATGTCCTTCCACTGATAACCCGAGGATGCGGTAGGTCTTCGGACCGGAATCCTGGGCTATCGCGTTGCCCACATACACGGTACACAGCAAGGCAACGCAGATGGTCTTACAGACTCGTGAGAGCATCAATAGCGCTTCGTAACAAAGATGATTTTGACGTGGAGGCTGCGTGCAACTGTTCGCTCACCATTCCAAATCGCCGTTCCCGTCGCTGGAAAGCCCGAATCGCATCGTACAGTGTCTTTCGACGAAACTCCGGCCAGTAATTCGACACCACGAAAAACTCCGTGTACGCCAGTTGCCAGAGAAGAAAATTACTGACGCGCATTTCTCCGCTTGTACGAATGAGCAGATCGGGGTCCGGAATACCGGCGGTGGAAAGATGATTTTCGATGACGGATTCGTCAATCTCACTCCATTTCAGCACGCCTTCCGCGACCTTGCGGGCGATTTGCCGCATGGCCTGGGTCAGGTCCCACCGCCCGCTGTAACTCAACGCAAGGATCAGGGTAAGACCGGTGTTCGACGCTGTTTTCTCAACAGATTCACACAGCTCACCCCTTACTCTTTCCGGCAAACTATCCGTATCACCGATGGTGAGGAGTCGAACATTGTTTTCATGCAAGGCATCGGTTTCGTCCCGCAAAGCCTTCAAAAGCAACCGCATCAGCATGGACACCTCGTCCGGAGGACGGCGCCAGTTTTCCGTGGAAAACGCATACAACGTCAAGTAAGAAATACCAAGCTGCCCGCAGGCTTCCACGATATCCCGCACCGAATTCACACCCTGTCGATGACCGTTGATCCGATTCAGTCCCTGCTCTTTCGCCCACCGGCCATTCCCATCCATGATAATTGCGATGTGCCGGGGAATATTTCCCCGTTCCAACAAGTGTTGCTGTTCGGTTTGATCTTCAGATGACTGTTTCTTGCGTTTTGACAATGCCCGCGATCTCGCTTTATGCAAACAGATACAATGAATTAAATTAGAGTATCATTGAAGGAAAATCAAGGAAATAACCATCACCTCTCCCGCCCGATGGATTCGGCGGCCTGAACGATAGCAAGGAAAGAATCAGCTTTAAGACTCGCCCCTCCAATCAACCCGCCATCCACGTCCGGCTGGTTGAGCAAATCCCCGGCGTTTTCGGGTTTCATGCTCCCACCGTACTGGATGACGAATTGGTTCGCTATCTCGTCGCCTGCGGACTCGCGCACGAGACCCCGAATTACTTCGTGTACTTCCTGCGCCTGCTCCGGCGTGGCAGTCCTTCCGGTACCGATCGCCCATACAGGTTCATAGGCAATAATGCACGTTCGAACGTGGTCGGCCCCCAACCCACTGAACGCCCCGCGCACCTGGCGGGAAACCACCTCCACCGTGGCTCCGCTCTCCCGTTCCTCCAGTAATTCCCCCACACAGACAATTGGTCGAAGACCATGCTCCACCGCTTTTCTGATTTTCACATTGACCAGTTCATCCGTCTCGTGAAAGTATTTCCTGCGCTCCGAGTGCCCGATGATGACATATTCGCATCCAGCAGACCGGAGCATGGCCGCGCTTATTTCACCGGTGTACGCACCCGCGTCGTGCTCATTCATGTTTTGTGCGCCGAGGGCTATTTCGGTATCACGAATGATTTCATGAACACTGTGAAGAGAAATAAAAGGAGGACACACAACCATTTGGACATGGGTCAATGTGTTTCCTTCGAGATCGCGGCACATCTCTCGCACTAATGCCTCGGCTTCACTCAACGTCGTATTCATTTTCCAGTTACCGGCAATGATAAATGGTCTCATTGTTTCATCCAGTCGTTTGGTTACTTAACATTATTGAAACCCGCGGGGCTGGCTATATCGCGATGTGTCTTGATCCGCCATATGGCTCAATAGCGTTCAAAGACAACCGCCACTCCTTGCCCCACTCCCACGCACATGGTGGCCAGGCCCAAATTCTTGTCGGTCCGTTTCATGTGGTGAAGAAGCGTAGTGGCAATGCGTGCGCCACTGCAACCCAACGGGTGGCCGAGGGCGATGGCGCCGCCGTGTGGATTGACTTTTTGCTCGTCCAGTCCCAGCTCCCGGATGACAGCCAGGCTTTGAACGGCAAAGGCCTCGTTCAGCTCCACAACCTGAACCTGGTCCAGGGTCAAACCCGCGCGTTGCAACGCCTGCCTGGTTGCCGGCACCGGCCCTATTCCCATCGTTCGAGGATCGACGCCCGCTGTCCCTGAGCTCACAATTCGCGCCATGGGTGAAAGACCCAGTTCCCGGGCTTTCGACGCAGACATAACCACCACACCTGCCGCGCCGTCATTCAGCGATGAGGAGTTTCCGGCCGTTACGGTACCGTTCTTCCGGAATGCCGGTTTCAACTTGCGCAATTTTTCCATGGTGGTGTCCGCGCGGGGTTGCTCGTCACGCGCAACGGTGACCGGATCACCTTTGCGACGGGGAATGACGACGGGTCGAATCTCTTCGTCGAAGACGCCCGTGTCGCGCGCTTCCACCGCCTTTCGGTGACTTTCCAGCGCAAACATGTCCTGGTCCTCGCGACTGATTGCGAACTTCTCGTACAAATTTTCCGCCGTCTCACCCATGGATTCCAGGGGAAATTGTGCCTCCAACCGCGGGTTCGGATACCTCCAACCCAGGGCCGTGTCATAGGCAACCAAATTGCCGAAAGGGACGCGGTCCCCCGTATGCTTGGGCACGGAATACGGTGCACGCGACATGCTTTCCACTCCGGCAACAACGACGATATCCGCTTCGCCGCACCGGACCTGGTACGCGGCCTGCATGATGCCTGTCAAACTGGACGCGCATAAACGGTTCACCGTAATGGCCGGTACACTGACCGGGAATCCCGCCAGAAGTGTCGCCATACGTGCTACGTTGCGGTTATCTTCGCCCGCCTGGTTGGCACAACCAACGATGACTTCATCGATAAGACTGGTGTCCAGCGACAGGTCATCGGCGAGTGCGCGTAACACGTGAGCGGCCAGGTCGTCGGGACGAACATCTTTAAGCGCGCCGCCGTACCTCCCGATGGGTGTGCGCAACGCGTGTACCACAACTGGCTGGCGATCGGGATCACTGGTAAGAATATTCATGGTATCAAACGGTCGTTTCAAATGAACATGAAGAAGGGGAGATCATCCCACGGACAATCGCCCCTCGTGTCAGCTCTGATGGCAGTGATTCATCACCGCGGTGTGGACAGGGACGGAATCGAACCGCCGACACATGGATTTTCAGTCCATTGCTCTACCAACTGAGCTACCTGTCCATATGCCGAATCATAAAGGTATTAAGCATTGAATTGAATGTCAAGTATCCCGGTCTTTATCCTGATAATATCCGGGTATTGTTTTCTCCATGATGCAGATTTCTCCCCGTTGCAGGAGCAAGGCACGCACCGTATATTCCGGAGAGAACTGTTGTACCAGAAATTCAACGGCATCTTGCACACGACTACTCGGACGCGGGTCGGACACAGGATTTTCGGCCATATCAACAATATATCGGTACCTCGTTTCGCCGGCAGCGCAGGAGAAACCAAAGCGCAAAAATATCTTCGCACGCAGCTGTACGGAGCAGGTTACGATATTCACGAGAGACAGGTACAGACCTCCTTGTTCCCCTTCGATGTACTGCCCCGCCTCATCGTTGCGGGTGTATTGTTGCTCATTCTTTCCGCGGTCGTCGTCATGCAAAGCATTCCCATCCTTGGCGTGGAATTGGCCTTTATCAGCGGACTACTCCTTCTGGGAACATCACGCTGGAGCCACATCCGCGAGGGAACGTATTCCTTTTTATCCTTCGGAACCATTAAAAGCAGAAATATCATCGCGCTCCCTCCTGCCTCGGACAGGTACCTCAACGTGGTTTTCACAGCTCACTACGATTCGAAATCACAGCTTCTCTCACGATTCTGGTTCACATGGCTCGTCCACATTTTCTGGGGCGCAACCTGGGCTACCGTCATCAGTTTTCCCTTGAACCTCGTCTTCGCATGGCCGTTCGAAGCCTTATTGCTCCCCGCCGGAATTGTCTTCCTGATCGGTCTTATCCTCGTTCTAAACATAACAAGGAACACCTCGCCGGGAGCTGTGGACAATGCTTCGGGCGTTGGTGTCTTGCTGGAATTGGCCTTGTCATACGCGCAACAAGTTTGTCCCGTGAACCTGGGTTTCGTTCTTCTGGGAGCCGAGGAAGCGGAACACAGCGGCACTGTTTCGCTCATGAAAGACGAACTCTTCCGGGAACGCTTTCCATCCTCACGGACGATTATTATTAACCTCGACAGTCTTGGCACCGATGACCCCCTGTACATCATGAATCGAACCGGTATTCCTCCAATGAAAAAAAACCGGCTTCTGACACAACTTATCGTGGAGATCGGCAAGCGGTTCGGTATCGATATCAAGGAAGGGTGGCAAAACGTGGAAGCCAGCATGTCGCATGTACCAATGAATTTACACGGCTACGAGGCGGTGTCGCTTACTTCCGTCAATTTCGGCACGTCCTCGCGAGTAATCCATACGAAAGCTGACACTTCCGCGAATATTGATATTTCCTCGCTCGAGGTCGCGTACGCTGTTTGCCAGGAGGTTATCGATTCCCTTCCGGCTTTGAGACAAATAATTACAAAAAACTGACCTGTACCATGTTCCGTGAGCTGCAGAAGGCAGGATTACATCAACGTGTCACCGACATGATTCTTTCCGGAGGCTGAAATGCTGCGCAATACTTCCACCCGGTTCTTTCTTATCATTGGGCTCGCTCTTGGATTGAGCTCCTGTTCCACGCTCAGGGAAATCGAGAGCGCCATGACCAATCTCTCGCGCTGTAAATTCAAACTTGACAGCATCGCAAATTTTTCTCTCGCCGGAATCCCGTTGAGTAACAAAGCGTCGATCTCTGATATATCTATCGCCGACGGTGTCGTGCTGGCGGGAAACTTCGCCAAGGGGAAACTCCCCGCGGCCTTCGTGCTCAACGTCGCTGCCATGAACCCGAACGACGGCACCGGCGGTTCCAAACGAACATCCGCCACACTCACCAGCTTCGCATGGACGTTGATCCTGGACAACAAAACCACGATTACCGGCAACATCGATAAACCTGTGACGATACCGGGAACGGGGCAACAGGTAATCATCCCACTGCGAATGGAGCTTGACTTGTTGGAGTTTTTCAAGAACGACAGCTACGAGACGCTCGTCAATCTTGCTCTGGCTCTCGGCGGAGTAAAAGGCTCACCGGCCAAGATCACGCTTCGTGCCCGTCCAACCATCAACACGAAATTCGGCCCCATCACGTACCCCGGAGAGATCGACATCGTTGATCGAGAGTTCAAGGCCCAGTGACGTGATATAGTTCCTCGTTGCACAAAACGAAAAAACCGGCCATCCGCGCCGGTTTTCTTTTTCCCTACGGGTAGAAATACTACTTCAGGATTTCCGCGTGTTGCTCCGGGATGATGCGTCTCGAACTGACGTACGTTCGGGCATAGTATGCTTTATTCAATGAAGTGACGGTAACCCCGCGCTTTCGCGAGGCATGGGCGAAGTACCCGTTGCCAATGTAAATACCAACGTGTGATACGGGACTTCTTCCGCGCATCGTCTTGAAAAATACCAGGTCGCCCACGGCAAGATTGTCGCGCGAGACCTTCTTTCCCATCGTAAACTGGGCGCGCGATGTACGTGGCAACCGGATTCCGAACACGCGCGAATAGACCGTACCTGTAAACGCGCTGCAGTCGAGACCGCGGATTGCGTCCGTGCCGCCGTACCGATAACGAACCTCGAGAAGATTGACAATTTCCTGCATCAAGGTCGCGCGATCGACTTCGTCCCGTTCCTCGCTGGGATTCAGGATCGTGCTCTTGAACGCATCCGAGGAGAGAACGTCCCCCGTGGAAATATCGTCAGTGGGAAGATCACCCTCATAATATTGGGTGTACTCGAACTGGTCGAGGAGCTCTTCTCCATCCAGGCCGATTTCGTCCCGGGATGCCGTGCTTCGCGGACTGGTCATTTCTCCCGCAAGGGCCAAATCGGGATGTAACGACTGCCGATGACGCCGTTCAAGATCCCGTTCCTTGAGGATCGAATAGTGAGCAATGGCGGCGGGATCAAGAAGATCAGAAGATGTAACAAGACGCTGTGGAAGCTGGTGGGAGGAAAATGTCTTTGTCGCGCTCCGGAAACGTGGGACCGGTTCCAGGCTGGCGCACCCTGAAAGGATCAACACAGCGACTGCCATGATACCGATTCCTTTCACGCAGGAAGTTTTGAAGGAATTCAATTTGTTCATACGCAATCGTACTGCTGTTCAGAAGACACGATGAACGAATCGCAGGTAAACCGCGGTTGGATCGAATTTCCTACAGCTGGTGTCGGACAGAGCGAAACGAAGGGCATACCAATACAAAGAGAGCAGTACAACAGGTCTTTAATTCGAATTGTGAAAGAAGATTGTGGTTTTGTAGCTCTGGTGCTATATCACTCGCTCTTTATTCCGGTACGTTCTGCATGTCCATTTCTTCTCCGGCGCGGCAGGACATGAACGATCGAGTAATTAAGTTAGGGGATCATGCAATACTGTGCAACTAGATTTTCCATTAGGGCAATTTAGGATGATTAAGTATTTTAAGGTGACAGACCGGGCGCGGTTTTCGTCGCGAGTATCTGCTTTTCCGTAACAACGGGGTCCGCACACACCTTGAATACACCCATATCGTCTACCCCGAATACTCTTTCAACCTGACTCACTACAAGAAGACACCTGATCATGGACTTGAAATCAAC
>JALUUP010000445.1 GCA_027021285.1 Bacteroidota bacterium
ACCGCCGGTCGTGTTTCGCAAACAGCGGTCCTGTACTATTTCTCGAGACCGTCGCTGTTTTCAGCCGTCTGTCCGCGTGTGATCTCGGAACTGAACGACGAGGCGCGCCAGGCATATTCGCGCGGCAAGTTCCAGCAGGCAGTCCTCGTGTGGAGGAAATCAGAAGGACTGGTTCCAAATCGTTATGCCGCATGGGGGATCGCCCTGGCGTTGCAAGCGCAGGGTGAATATGATTCCGTGCGCGCCTTCGTGGAATCGTTAATGGAGGATTCAACCCGTGTTTACTCAGTGTATCCGCTTCTTCTCCTGAAAGGCGATGCGTGTTTGGAAACGGGGGATTCCGTCGCGGCCGTCTCTTCGTATACCCAGTTGCTTGATGCAGGGCTGAACCACGTATATTCCGACCGTGCCCGTTTTCACATGGCAGCGTTGCAAGAGCCGGCCGTACGGGACGAGTTGAGGAATATTTTTCGCCGAACGTATTCCAACCTGGACGCGGACAGCATGCTTGCGCTCAACATTCGCGATGCGGAGCAAGCGGTGAGCCTTGATTCGCTTTCACCGGTTGCGCGAATACTTCTAGCGCGTTTTCTCATTGCAAAGAAATTGTATCGTCGTGCGCTCGATGTTCTTGATGTCGGTGGGTTTTCGCCGTCGTGGAGCTACGATGCATACGTCATGAAAGGCACCGCGTTGTTTTTCCTGGAAGAGTACGAGCAGGCGCGATCCCGGTTCGAAATGGCGTTGAAGCTCGCTACAACATTTGCCCGAAAAAGAGAGGCGGAGACGTGGCTACAGCGAACGGCTTTCTGCCGGCAGCACGTTTCTCCGTGATCGACGAGCGTTTGATACATGGACATTGTGGTTGTTGCACTTCCGCGACTTAGAGTAACTTTGGAATAGCGTCCGGCCAGCCGGTGGTGAGTACCACGACTGGCTGGTGTGTTTCTTCAAGCCAAATCAGAAGAAATGGACGAACAAACCGTCGCGGAGCTTCGGTTCGAACCAGGTTGATTTCGGCGGCATGATTTTGCCTGCGTCCGCGATTGTCAACAACTCGTTGACGGAAGTTGGGTAGAGGGAGAAAGCAATCGCCATCTCTCCTGAATCCACTCTGCGCTCCAACTCGTCCAATCCTCGAATGCCTCCCACGAAGTCGATGCGTTTGTCCGTTCGAAGGTCTTTGATTCCAAGAATCGGATGCAGTACATGGTCTTGCAGGATCGCCACGTCCAGGCTCTTGACCGGGTCGGGATTCGCAAGCAATTCCTGGTTGGCTCGCAGCCGGTACCATTTGCCGCCGTGGTATAAGCCGTATTGGCCTTTCCGAGCGGGGCGCACGGGATGGTCGGCGGGTTCGATGTTGAATGACGGAGCAAGAGCGTCGAGGAATTGCTCCCAGCTCAATCCGTTCAAATCCTTGACGACGCGGTTGTAATCCAGGATACGAAGCTGGCTGTCGGGAAAGAGAACGGCCAGGAAGTAGTTGTATTCTTCATCGCCCGTGTGGTGCGGGTTCGCCTCGCGTCGCTCCTTGCCTACCCGCGCGGCGGATGCGGAACGATGATGTCCGTCCGCCACGTAAAGGGAAGGGATCTGTCGGAATGCCTGGACAAGTTTTTGAATGGTTTCCGGGTCGCGGACGACCCATACCCGGTGTCGTACGCTGTCGGACGCGGTGAAATCGATCTCGGGTATACCGGAAACAACGCCGTTAATAATATCGTCGATCGAATCCTGGTGTCGATAGGTCAGGAATATCGGCCCCGTGTGCGCGCTGGTAGTCGCGACGTGCCGGGTCCGGTCGTCTTCCTTGTCCTTACGTGTGAGTTCGTGTTTCTTGATAGTATCGTCAAGATACTCTTCGACGGAGACGCACGTCACCAGGCCGTACTGCGTGTGGTCGCCCATCGATTGGGCATAGACGTATAAATACGGCTCCGGGTCCGGGACAAGGACGCTGTTGTTCACCAGTCGCTGAAGGTTTTCCCGGGCCTTCTCATACACGCGGGGATCATAGAGATCAATGGAAGGGTCAAGATCGATTTCCGGTTTTCCGACGTGCAGGAAACTCAAGGGATGTCCTTCGGCTTCTGCGCGCGCTTCATCCGAATTCAAGACGTCGTATGGCTTGGCGGCAACTTCCGGTGCAAGCTCGGGTTTTGGGCGGTAGGCTTGAAAAGGGCGAATAGTAGCCATGAAATATCCTTGTTTTCCTCGATTATGACGCGTGTGCCCGGAGTGTCTCGACGACCTTCTGCGCTATTTCAATACCAATTCGATCCTGCGCTTCGATAGTCGATCCCCCGATGTGCGGGGAAACGGACACGTTCGGGTGATTGATGAGTTCGTTTTGCGCCTCGGTTGGAGGTTCGTTTTCAAAAACATCGATACCGGCTGCCTGGACTTTTCCGCTGTTCAAAGCTTCCAGCAGGTCCACCTCCTTGACGACGCCGCCCCGGGCGCAGTTGATGATGACGACCCCGTTCTTCATCATATCGAATTCCCTTTTTGTCAGAAGAGGACCGACAGACTTGATAAACGGCACGTGTAATGTGATGATGTCCGCGCGTTTGTACACCTCTTCAGCGCTGGTTATTTCAATAAAGAAATTCATGGGGGAGTAGAGGGGGTCGAACGCGATGACGTTCATGCCAAGCCCGATCCCACGTCGCGCCACTTCCTTGCCGATACTGCCGAGACCGATGACGCCTAATGTCTTCTGAAATAGTTCGAAACCCTTGGAATACTCCTTCTTGGGCCATTTTCCCTCGCGCATGGCGGTTGTACTGAGATGGAGGTTGCGGCTCAGGGCCAGCATGTGACCGATGGCCAGTTCCGCCACGGAAATTGCGGAAGCGGCGGGGGTATTAAGAACCGCGATACCTTTGCTCTTTGCGTATTCCACGTCGATGTTATCAAGGCCCACGCCGCCTCTGGCGATGACTTTCAGCGAGGAGCCGGCATCGATGACTTCACGGGTGACCTTGGTCGCGGACCGGACCATGATTGCATCGAAATCCGCAATTGCACCTGGTAGTTCCTCTGCGGGATACTTGTGATTAACCACGTCGAAACCGGCGTCGATCAATATCTTCTGCCCGGCTTCGCTTAAACCGTCGGAGATGAGAACTTTCATTTCAGACCTCTTGTGTGTTCAAATTCACATTCTTGTTCATTACGATGCGAGTCGAAATGAGGTGATCGCGATTACATGTCAGCGATTTTTTCACAATCACCAGTATGCAAAATACTGAAATTTCCCGGCAATAGAACAGGTTGCCACCATGGCAGCACGTTTTCCGATCATGCTGCATCAAAAAAATCCCCGGCACGTGGCCGGGGAACAATAGGGTAGTTCTGAATGCTTGCAGGTTATTTCAACAGCATCATCCGCTTTTCGATGGTTTTCCCATTTGCCGTCATTCTGTACACGTAGGTGCCGGACGGCAGGTTTTTCGCGTTGAAATCCACGGTATGGGCGCCAGCATCTTTCAACGCGTTTACCAGTGTCGCGACTTCCCTGCCCATCGCGTCGTAAACTTTCAGCGAAACGAAGGTTGGTTCATTGACCTGGTAGGAAATCGACGTAACGGGATTGAACGGGTTTGGATAGTTCTGTGACAGCGTGATGTCCGTCGGGGTCGATGAGATCAGCGCTTCCACGATGGGCGAGCGTTTGCTTGTCCCATCCAGATCCATTTGCACAAGGCGGTACTTGATCACGGGCACCTTGATCCCACTGGCTTCCACATCATCCACGTAGGAATAATTACGCAAGCCGGTCGTTGTTCCCGCGCCTGCAACGAATCCGATTTTCTCCCAGTTCTCTCCGCCGTCGGCGCTGCGCATCACGTTGAATCCAAAATTGTTCTCTTCAAACGCGGTGGTCCATTTCAGCGTCACGACGGAGCCATTTGTTTCCGCGGTGAAACTCTGAAGCTCGACCGGGAGAGGAACCGGCGTCTTTTTTCTGAACGCTGCGATACCGTTATTCGATTGCAGAACATAGACGACGAGATCACCGGTATGCTGGTTGAACTTGTAATCGACGCCGGATACCCAGTTGTAATTCCCAGAGCTGTTATTGAGAGGATTGAATCCTATTGGAGGGGTGGGATCGGCGGCGAGTACCGCGTTGTTCTTGACTGTTACGTCAATGAAACGCGCCTGTGTATGATCACGGTTCGGATTTTGCTGCGAGATCTGATTCCAGCCGTCGCACGTGATGACATACTCGTCTTGTGTCCAGTCCACCTTGAGGTAGCGGAGGTTTCCTGATTTTTGAGTAATATCAGGTTTAATCTCCCAGATGGAAACGGTTTTGAAATCGTACGGTTTTCCGATCCCCGGCGGATGGTTCTGGCTCATCAACGTCGCCACGCGCTCGTTTGAATCTCCCCATAGCGGGTCGGTGTCCTTCATCCCGGTGAAATTGATCGCGTGCGAGGTGTACAAGTTAACGGTTGATTTCAACCGCGTCCACACGCTCGCTGCCCCGTATCCATTTCCCTTGGCCGAATCGAACTTGATGATCGTTACTTCGTTGTTCAGGACAGGTTTCAGAGGTAGTGTCCCCGCCCCCTGCGGGTCGCCGCCGACGGTTGCAAACCGTGTATTGGCTTTATGACCAATGACATCAAGGTCATCGCCCCATCGGGTCCACGTCATTTCTGGATACGGTGGACTTCCGGCAGTCGCGTACACGAGTTCGGGAGTTGACTGCGGCGTCTTCCACCGGTAGATCTTGTAAGGCCCCTGGGCCAGGAATATCCGGTACGCCGGGTTGGTGTAACATTCCGGCGGTCCCGGTGGTGTGACACAGACGCCAAAGACGGGTGTAACAAGATTTGAAACGTAAATCCAACCGGAATCGTCAACAGTTACTTTAAATACGCAGAACCGCCCCAGCGAAAATCCACCCTGGACGATTCTCTTGTCCATCTTCAGTTCGCCGACTTCCTTTCCCGTCTTGGCGTCCAGGATGTATATGTGTGGATCAATCTCTCCGCTTTTTGTTTTGGGGCTGGGGACATAGATGTATTCCCTGATTGGGTCATACGCCACGTCGGTGTATGCGAGACTCCCAGCCATCCAGGCATACGTGGGTGTCGGCCGTGAAACGACCTTCCACAGCGTTTCCCACCCGCTTCCCTGGGCTTGGGCATTGTGATTTCCAAACAGGAATATGCCGGCCATCATGAACAACACAAACGTTGTAGCCGTTTTCTTCATTGCGCTTCCTCCATGTATTCGTATAAGTATGATTACCTTTTAATTTCTATGTATTGAAACGCGAAATAAGCGAAGGGAAAGTAGATTACTTTGCTGCATTTGAATCTACGCAATTTGTCAACCCTTGTCAAGGCAACTTGTTCTCTGTCGTCGTCAATAGGTTATCGATTGGCAATGATCATTTTTCGCACCTGGTGATGACGAGAGGCGGACAGGAGGATGAAATAGGTCCCCCGGGCCAGGTTCGATACGTCCGCAGAAATTGAAAAGGATCCTTTCGGATACTTTGAATCGACCAACCGTTGTATTCGACGGCCTAACGAGTCGAAGAGATCGATTTGGATGTGTGTGGACCGGTCGACGTTGAACGGGATGGTTGCCAGGCGAGGTCTGCTTCCGCCCGCAGCCGGGACGGGATTAGGGTAGATGGGCTCCAGCACGACGTCTTGCGGCATTGCCTCGGTGACGTCTGATTGAAGTGTTCGGTAGCGTACTCGCTTGAGGATGATGCCGAGAGGATCGAAGAGCGTGGAAACGACTTCGTTTTGCTTCACATCCGGAAATGTAAAGTCCTGTACTGCCTTCGCTTGGATGTTGATCACGTATCTCAGTGTGTCCCCGTTTGTTTTTATGATCATGATATCCGCGGGCATCAGGAACAACGGTGATACAAGGGTGTCCTGTGCCTGGTAGATCCGTATGATTTCCGGTGCCTCCTGATTTCCTGGCGTGATTCTGCGTTCGATGATGTAAAACGGGAACCCGGCCTTGTACACCCATTCATCAAAGAACCAGGCAAGATCATGCCCCCATGCTTTTTCCATGCTTCGACGGAAATCGTTGGTCGTCGCATTTCCATACGCATGCTGTTTGCCGTACTCTTTCAGACCGGCGAAGAATACTGTATCACCGACGATATGTCTGAGCATACCCAGAACCGCCGCACCTTTCTTGTAAATCGTGGCAGGATAATTCGAGGACGGCGGCGTGCGGGGGAAATCGTAAAGTGGAAAAACACCCTCTCGTTGGGCAATGCCGAGGACGTAATCAGAAATATTCCGGTGGTGCTGTTGAAGGTAGCCTGTGCGGCCGTTGATCCAACCGGCATAGAGAGCCTCACTGAACGTGGCAAACCCTTCGCTCAACCATGCTTCGCGGAAATCCTCCGGAGTAACCCAATCGCCCCACCACTGGTGTGCGAGCTCATGGGCGGCAGTGGTGGATGCCTTGGACTGGAACGCGAACAGGCTGGCCGGGAAGCTGATCATGGTCTGGTGCTCCATGGCGCCAATGGGAGTGATGCAGTACCCGACCTTGTCGAAGGCGTAGGCGCCGAAAAAATATTCGAAGCATTCCAGCATCGACGGTATGGTGCTGAAATACGAAATGCCTTTCGATGAATCCTTGCGTGGTACGAAGTATTCGAGCGGCAGACCGTTCCAGGAATCCCGGATACGCGCGTACGACCCGGCGGAAAATGTCACCAGGTATGTTGCCGTGGGATGGTTTTCGACCCACCGGTACATGAGGGAGTCGTTACCGACGGTGTCGATGGACATCAGTTTACCGGTTCCGGCAACGACGACACCGCCGGGGACGGTGAACTTCAGGTCGAACATGGCTTTATCGGACGGGATGTCGTTGGAGGGTAACCAGTGCCGCGTCATGGAAACGTACGGTGTCCCGAAACTGACACCCATGGTATATGTGGGGTCGCCCCAGAAGAAGCCTCCGAACGGGCTTCCTGGTTCATGGGTCGGGTTTCCGGCATACACAATCTTCACACGTGCCGTGGCGTCGCGGGCGAGAGGTGTGGGTGGCACGATGAAAAGCCGATCAACGGTGTGTTGCCAGGCGGCGGTGTTTCCGTCCACCGATACGGACGATACGACAAGATCTCGCAAGTGGAGAGGAATGGTATCGAGCTGCGAGCCAGAAATATTGGTCAGTTCCAGGCTTGCCTCTCCTTCCAATAATTGGTCGCCGATGTTCAAACGGATCGATGCATCGTACTGCTTTACGTCCACCAGGGACTGAGCACACGCGTTGCCGGCGAGGAAGAGGACCAGGATAACAGGCAGTATGTACCGTCGCATGCCGTTTACTCCTTTTCAAAAACTGAATC
>JALUUP010000446.1 GCA_027021285.1 Bacteroidota bacterium
GATCGATGTTGTCGTACATTCTGGAAGAAAGACGCCTGACTTTATAAATCCGGTAGCGGCTGAGCGAGGGGTCGTCAGGCGTTCCGTCGGGCAGGATCTTTCCCGCCTGGAATCCGTGACGGTAGGTCGAGCCTGCAATGTGTATTTTCCCCTGGACTTTTCCTCCAACAATAAATCCATCCTCGAAAACAACACTCTTTCCTGACCCTTTTGGCCATTCCAACCCATTCGTTCTGGTGATGGGATTGAAAGCCATGTCTCCGTTGTTGCCCATCCACATGAGGATGTTGTTTATGCTGATGAAGTCATAGTGATCGTTGATTCCTTGTAGTGCCAGATGCTTGTACTTATCGTGCGATTGAGCATCCGTCGCACTATAATAGAAGGGGAGGATGGCGGCGCAGAAAAGAACGATGGACTTCATGTGATCGATCCCCATTGGATGATGAATGCGGGCGCGTCCAGGATGTTGTTATGGCGATAGAGATGCCATTATACAAACACGCCCATTGTAATGACACATGAGATCGCATTTCGATACATCTCGCGGTTTGGAATTCGCGGAGCGGATTGTTTACTTCATACGAAGGATATCTGAGTTATCACCGCGAAAAGCTGTTCAGGGATTAATCTATTCAGGAAATCATGACAAAGAAACGAAAAAACGAACCGTTCCTGGTCCGCGATTGCAGCCTCGCCGCCGTGGCCGTCGGCGTGCAAGCGCAGAGCCTGCGCGAGCTTCGCGACAAGATCGCGACCATACATCCGGGAAGCATCTACCATCATTTCTGGGGCGGCAGGTTGCGTCCCCAGTTCGAACATCCCGAGTATCACAATGATTTTGCGGCCTGGGCCCACCATGCTCTTCACGACAATGTCCTGGCTGAACGCCTCGGAGTAATCGACCCCACAGATTTCAAGGACCTGGAAGGCTTGCGGCAAGAACTCATTGATGTGATCGAGGAACGGTTGGACGAGCAGGACTGGCTTGCCTGGGCGCGTCGTGAGGACCAGTTTCATTTTATCCGGTCCCAGATCGTTGTCTTCTCGACTCCGCTGCGCATCGAAACACCGGCCGATATGCAGGATGTAATTCCATCCATGTCTGCCAGCAGTATCTTTTACCATTTCATCGACGCCCGCCGGAGGACACCGGAATTCCTGGATGATTTCTGTACCTGGCTCAACGGTTTCGACGGTAAATACGATGATTTGATCCAGGGCATCGGCCAAATCGATCCGTATTTTCTTTCGCTGGTGGATTTGAAACAGCGCCTGAGCGAGACTGTCTCCGATTACCTCATGGGGGTCGGATATGTCAAGACGTATATTGAACAGACGCATCGTCGATCGGATGAGAGGGAGGGGAATGGGCAATGAAAACCTCTCTTGATGCATACGAACCAATCGTGGGTCGGGACATTATCGACCAGTTATTCCAGATCGCGACCCCGTTGAAAGGAATGAAGATCGTACACGTGAACTCTACCCGTGTCGGTGGAGGCGTGGCGGAAATCCTTCACAAGATGATACCGCTCATGAACGCACTTGGCCTGGAAGCACAGTGGGAGGTCATTACCGGCACCAGTGAATTCTACCAGTGCACGAAGAGTTTTCACAATGCGTTGCAGGGGAATCACGTGGTCATACCGGATACCCATCTGCGTGAATACGAGAAAATAAATGCAAAATTCGCGGAGGAACAGAGAGGCACCCTGGAGGATGCGGACATCGTCATCATTCATGATCCTCAACCTGCGGCCGTGGTCAAGCATTTTACGAACCGAAAAGGGAAATGGATATGGCGTTGTCACATCGACGCCAGCAGGCCTTATAGACCGGTCTGGAAATATCTCCGGGATAAGGTGGCGAATTACGACGCCAGCGTGTTTTCCCTGGCGGATTTCGCCCAACCGCTTCCGCATCCGACATACCTTATTCCGCCCAGCATCGATCCCCTGACCGAGAAAAACATCGACTTGGATCCGGATGAGATCGCCTCCGTGTACGACGAATTTGGTATCGACCCGGCTCGGCCCATGATTCTCCAGGTATCCCGATACGACCGGTTCAAGGATCCGCTTGGTGTGATCGAGGCGTACCGCCTGGCAAAGAAATTTACACCGACGTTGCAGCTCGTTCTGGCCGGGGGCGGGGCCTCTGATGATCCGGAGGGCGCGGTGGTGCTGGAAGAGGTCGAACTCGCCGGGCGCGACGATCCCGACATCAAAGTGCTGGATTTGCCGCCGGACGCGCACAGGACGATCAACGCGTTACAGCGGGCTTCGGATATCGTGTTGCAAAAATCCATCAAGGAAGGATTCGGTTTGACGGTGACCGAAGCCTTGTGGAAAAGCAAACCCGTCATCGGGGGCAATACGGGGGGCATCAAGCTCCAGGTCATCAACCACCATACCGGTTTTCTTGTCAATACCCCTGAGGGCGCCGCTCATCGTATCCGCTACCTGTTGCATAATCCTGATAAGCTCAAGGAAATGGGAGACAAAGGGAAAGAATTCGTTCGTGAAAATTTCCTGCTTACCCGCCATTTGCGCGAGTATCTCACTCTCATGCTCATACTCTGGTTCGGGAACGGGGATCGCATCGAGCTCGACCGCTTGGATTGGCGTACGGGCGGCAAATCGTGATTGAAGAATGAAATTCTTTACCTGATAGGAAAAGGGTAATATCGTGGTTGTACTTCGGCCGGATTTTGATATCGAGGCATTCCGAACCTCTCTGGTGAGCGCGGACGAACGGGTATTGATGCTTGACTACGATGGGACATTGGCGCCGTTCACCCTCCACCGTGACCGGGCCCTTCCATACAAAGGAGTCAGGGAACGACTCGAGGTGTTGCACGGTCAGAAACAAACGCGATTGGTATTGATCAGCGGCAGGACGGCTCCCGATCTCGTCCGGCTGTTAGACATGGACCCGTGTCCGGAAATCTGGGGCTCGCATGGATGGGAACGCTTTCGGGACGGGCGATACGACGCGCCGATGGTTCCGGAGCAATGGAGGCATGCCCTGACGGAAGCTCGCGACGCCTGTCTGTCAATTGCCGGGGAAGACCGTTGCGAGTTCAAACCCGCTTCCGTGGCGGTGCACTGGCGCGGACAGGAAAATGGTTTGCGGGAAGACGTCGAACGGAAGCTTCTGCCCCTATGGACTGGAATTGCGTCCAGGCTGAAACTGGAACTCCAGCAGTTCGACGGTGGAATGGAACTCCGGTGCCCGGGGCGCGACAAGGGGGCTTCGGTGCGGACAATCTTGTCGGAATCACCGCCGGGAGCGGTCGCCGCATATTTGGGAGACGACCGGACGGATGAAGACGCGTTTGCGGCTATCCGGGGACGCGGCGTGGCTGTGCTGGTACGAAAGGAGTTGAGGGACACGAACGCCGATTTGTGGCTTACACCGCCGGAAGAACTGCTCGAATTCATGGATTTGTGGATCAATTGATTTCTGGAATGTTATGGAATTTCTTCAACTGACGTATTACGGGAATACCATTCAGAACTGGCTGACAGCCGCCGGGATTACAGTCGCCGCGATGATCGTGTTTTACCTTGCCCGTACAATTGTGGTACGAAAGCTGCAGGCTTTTGCCCGCCGGACCAAGACCGAAATTGACGATATCCTTGTCGCTGCCCTTGCCAAGTCGAAGTCTGTTCTTTTGACGATCCTGGCCGTTTACATTGGGACACTGGCGCTGACCCTGCCACCATTGTTGAGATCGATCCTGGATACCGTTTCGGTTGTCGTTCTTCTTTTGCAGGTGGCGATCTGGTCTAATGAAATCATCACTGGTTCCCTCACTCGCTACCGCGAGCGGAAGATGGGGGAAGATGCGTCGTCCCGCGCTACAGTCAGCCTTATCAGCTTCCTGAGCAAGCTGGTGATGTGGACCGTCATTATTTTGCTGACGCTGGAAAACCTTGGCGTCGATATCACGGCGTTGATCGCAGGAGTGGGAGTGGGAGGTGTGGCAATTGCCTTGGCTGCTCAGAATATCCTGGGAGATCTGTTTGCGTCGCTCTCCATCATGCTCGATCAGCCGTTCGTTATCGGGGATTTTATTGTGGTGAACGAGTACGCGGGGACGGTTGAACACACCGGGCTGAAGACGACGCGCGTTCGCAGCCTGACCGGCGAACAACTGGTTTTTTCCAACAC
Organism: Bacteroidota bacterium; assembly: GCA_027021285.1. Classification (GTDB taxonomy): domain Bacteria; phylum Bacteroidota; class Ignavibacteria; order SZUA-365; family JAADGX01; genus JAADGX01. Next base: position 4,180 of record JALUUP010000446.1, read on the forward strand.
CGATCTTCTCGGGAGTCGCATTCGTAATTACAAGCGTATGTCCGAACGACGGATTACGTTCACTTTCGGCGTCGTGTACCAGACGCCTTATGAAAAGGTGAAGGCGATTCCCGGAATGGTAAAGACGATCATCGAATCGGAGGAGATTGCACGGTTCGACCGGGCGCATTTCAAGGGTTTCGGGGACTCTTCCCTCGATTTCGAAGTCGTGTACTACATGTTGGACCCGGATTACAACCGCTACATGGATACGCAAGAATCCATCAACCTGAACATCCTCAAGCGTTTCGAGGAAGAGGGAATTGAATTCGCCTATCCCACTCGAACGATATTTATCGAAGGATCGGGAAACAACACGGAGCTGTCATGAACCCAACGTCCGCGGAAAAGCCTCGCCCGATGGTCGATGATGCCGTAGCTGCTTCAGGACGGCGCCTGGTTATCGTCTCAAACAGGTTGCCGGTGGTGCTGGCGCGTTCGAACGGGGTGCTGCAGATTCAACCCGGTTCGGGGGGGCTGGTGACGGCGTTGGCGCCGGTGTTACGAAACCGGGGCGGATTGTGGGTCGGTTGGCCGGGAACCATCGATGAAGATGAGGAAGAAGTTGGTCCGTTGGTCAAGCAGATGAGTAAACGAGCCGGGTTCTCGTTTCATCCAGTGCTTCTCAATTCGCGCGAAGTCGATCTCTACTATCATGGCTTTTCCAACGAGATCATATGGCCGTTGTTCCATGATTTGCAATCCCGGTGTAATTTCAATCCGGATTACTGGCGGAGCTACCAGGAGGTCAACCGTACGTTTGCCCGCAAGGTAATGGAACAGGTTCATGAAGACGATTATATCTGGGTTCACGATTATCACTTACTGCAAGTGGCAAAGGGACTGCGGGAATTGGGGTGCAAGGCTCCGCTGGGATTTTTCCTTCATATCCCGTTTCCCCCGCTCGACATATTCATCAAGTTGCCTTGGCGTTTCCAGGTTCTTCGTGCGCTTCTGGAATACGACCTCCTTGGGTTTCAGACCATGCGGGACCGGCGAAATTTTATTCACTGCGTCAGAAGCCTGCTGAAAGATGTTCACGTCCACAGCGCCGGATCGCTCCACGTCTGTCACGCGGGAGCGCGCGAGATTCGCGTGGGATGTTTTCCCATCAGCATCGACTTCGGGGAGTTTGAGCGGCTGGCTTCGGATCGCGACGTTGCGGAAGAAGCCTGGTACATTCACGAAGCGCACCCGGATCAAAAAATGGTGTTGGGAGTGGACCGGCTCGACTATACAAAGGGCATTCCATACCGGCTTGAGGCGTTTCGTGTGTTCCTCAGGCAGCATCCCGAGCTTCACCGCAAAGTGACCATGATCCAGATCGTGGTACCGAGCCGCATCGACATTCCCAAGTACAACGATCTCAAGATGGAGATCGAGCGACTGGTGGGTGAAATCAACGGCGAGTTTACACAGTCGGGGTGGGTGCCGATCTACTACGTCTTCCGTCGTCTTCGAAAAAAAGAACTGCTTTCCTATTACCGAACATCCGAGATTGCATTGATTACGCCGATCAAGGATGGCATGAACCTGGTCGCGAAGGAATACAGCGCCTCCAACATTGAGGAACGCGGTGTTCTCATTCTCAGTGAATTCGCTGGAGCCGCGTCACAGCTTCAGCGGTTCGCCCTTCTTGTGAATCCTTACGATGTCGAAGGTGTTGCCGCCGCTATCCACGAAGCCGTGGTTATGCCGGAGGGGGAGCGCCGCAACAGAATGAGGAGAATGCGTCGCAGCATAAAGCGTCAGGACGTGTTCTGGTGGGTGCGGTCATTCTTGTCCGCCGCAATTTCAGTCGAGCTGGTGGATTTCCCTCTCATTTATGAATATCTTCCCACTGCGGAATTCATCGAGGAAGGCATTTCCGTGTGATCGAATTATCTGACCTGAACCTGCATCGGCACGGCGGATGAGCATAGATCAACAACATACGCGTCCATTCATCATTATTCAGCAAGTGTCCAAATAGCAGCCATGATGGAAATTCCCTTTACCAAGGCCCAGGCGGCACTCAACGATTTTGTCGTTGTTGACGACAGGGAAGGAAGAATACCGGTGGAAACACGGAAGACCTTCGCCCGGGAAGCATGCCTGCGGCGCAAGGGTATTGGCGGGGACGGTATCATTTTCATCGAGGAGAACAACCTCGTGGAATTCACGATGGCCTTCTATAACCCTGACGGGACCGACGGTTCCATGTGCGGTAACGGCGGACGGTGCGCCGCGCTCTTTGCATACAGAAATGGTATCGCCGGCAGTGAAATGGGGTTCGAGGTTTTAGGTCAGTACTACAAAGCCCTCGTCCTGGATGATGGTGTGCGTTTGTTCTTTCCGCCCCCAAAAACGATCCGGTTGAATTTCAAGTTGCCGCTAAAGGATGAAACCGTGACCGCTCACTATGTTCACAGCGGGGCGCCCCATGTGGTGGTATTCATCGACGATTTTGAAAATGCCTCGTATCTTTCCCTCGACGATGTTCCGGTGAAAACTCTGGGACAGGAAATTCGCCTTCATGGTGATTTCCGACCGGTCGGAGTAAACGCGAGCTTTGTTAGTATTGACACCGATCAGCGCGTTCACATCCGGACGTTCGAGAAAGGTGTGGAAGCGGAAACAGCATCGTGTGGAACCGGTGCCGTGGCCGCGGCCATTGTCAGCCACGCCGTCCGGAACATCAATCCTCCGGTGACCTTGCAAACGTTTGGCGGAGACAGCTTGAAGGTAGGGTTTCAGCCACTCAGCGACGAAGAACGGATAGAGATCATTCCATTTATCGAATCTGATATTCGCGGTGCCGACGTTGGGCACGATCTGTACCTCGAAGGACCGGCGCAGTTGGTGTTCACGGGAACAACATGGTTCGATGGAGAAAAGAATCTCTTTGCACGGCAGGAAGATGAATAAGAACATGGGTGCTTCCAAAGCTACAAACGTGGACGACATCTATGGAAGGGATGAGATTCGTGGGAGTTGAATTTACCATCGGCCAGGCTGTCCTGGGTGCGGTTCAACTGATTTCGCAAGAAATTTTAACGTCTGACATGACCATCGTGCTTCAGAAAGCCGGTATCGCTCTGCTTATCGGCGTTCTCGTCGGCCTGGAGCGTGAACGTGATCGTTCCGAGGGAGATG
>JALUUP010000447.1 GCA_027021285.1 Bacteroidota bacterium
ACCCCACCTCCGACGGATACGTGTTTATCGCCATCGGAAACGACGTGCAATGGGAGCGGCTGGTTTCCTTGCCCGGATTTTCGTCTCTCGGCCGGGAAAGCCGGAAAACCAACGTCGGCCGGCACGGGGAGCGGGAAGCGATTCACCGGGAAATGGCGGAAACGACGCGGCGGTACGCCAGCGCGGACCTCCTCCGCGCGCTGACGGAAGCGAAAGTGCCGCATGCGCCGATCCACACCGTGTACCAGGTGCGGGAAATGGAGGCGATCAAATCGAAACTTCAATTCACCACGATGCCGGACGGCCGCACTATTCATCTACCGCCCCCCGCAGTGGACCTCGAGAACGGTGTCGCGGAACTTTCCTTCGCGCCCCGGTACAGTCAACACACCGAGACCGTCTTGCAGGAGGCGGGACTCGCCGCGGATTCAATCGCAACTCTGCGGGAACGGGGCATCATTCCCTGAACACATCTAACTGAAGAAGGACCTGGAACCATGGAAGAGTTGTTAGCATCGCGGGTCAGGAATCTCAACGTCTCCGGTATCAGGAAGATTTTCAACCGGGCCGCCAGCATAAAGGACAGCATCAATCTCTCCATCGGGCAGCCGGATTTCGACGTGCCGAAACCCGTCAAGGAAGCGGCGGTGCGGGCCATCAGCGACGGCTTTAATCGCTATACGATGACCGGCGGTATCACCGAGCTCCGGGAGGGAATCCTGCAACAGGTGATCGCCCGCTGCAGCGTGGAACCGGAACACCTGTTCGTGACCTCGGGTGTGTCCGGTGGCCTCCTGCTGGCGTTCATGAGCCTCGTGGATAAAGGCGACGAAGTCCTGATTCCTGATCCTTTTTTCATCGTGTACAAGGTGCTGGTGGAGCAGTTCGGGGGAGTGCCGGTGTTCTACAACACCTACCCGGATTTCCGTATTCGCGCGGAGGAGCTGGAGTCGAAGATCACCGATCGAACCAAGATCATCGTGGTGAATTCTCCACAAAACCCCACCGGCAGGCGCTACACCGACGAGGAACTGAAGACACTCGCGGCGGTCGCTTCCCGGCACGGTCTCCTGGTACTGAGCGACGAGATTTACGAGCGGTTCACGTACGAGGGCGCGGCATCTTCCATGCTTGAATATTATGCCAACACCGTCATGCTTTCCGGGTTCACGAAATCCATGGGCATGCCCGGCTGGAGAATCGGCTACGCGGCAGGCCCGCGCGCCGTGGTGGAAAAAATGGAGACACTCCAGCAATTCACTTTCGTCTGCGCGCCATCACCGTTCCAGAAAGCCTGTGCTGAAACCTTGGACGTGGACCTGGATCCGATCATCGAATCGTACCGAAGAAAGCGGAACATGGTCTATGATGGATTGAAGGACAGGTACCGGATGGTAAAGCCCGAGGGCGCGTTCTATTTCTTCATTGAAGTGCCGTGGGAGGGAAAGACGGGCACGGAGTTCGTGGAAGCGGCCATCGAGCGAAAGCTTTTGCTGGTGCCGGGGGGAGCCTTTTCCACGCGCGATACGCATTTCAGGCTCTCCTTCGCCGCGCCCGACGAGACGCTGGAGAGAGGAATCGAAGCGTTGAATGAAATGGCGGTGGAAGGAAAGTAGAAGAAACTGTCGAAATGTACGGGAAAGCATGATACTGTAGCATAAAGCTACAGGGGTATTTTATCGATTCGTGTACCTGATGGTGGGATCCTGTAAGCAAAAGGTCGCTTCGTCTTTTTCGCCAGGTCTTTTATTCGAGGCCAATTCCTCACTAATTGTTGAATGAATTCACAACGCGTTCTGTGTTTCCCAGCCAAAAAGAAAGCCCCGATGCTATATGATTTGAAAGCTGCTAGTTCCAACGGGTTCTTCCTAATCCGCTCATCGCGTGTAATCAAATACCAGCCTTGTTTGCCAATATATGGAAGCCATTTGACGTCTTCAGCGTCTGGAGTAAAATGATCTGCTAAATGACACACGTCTTCCTGAAATCCTTGCATTCCTTTGGCAAGATATGGACTGAGATTATTGTCGATGAAAAACTTCATGCGGCGGCGAGCAATTGCTCGAATTCAACAGCGTCCTTGACCTCGTTTTTGGTTATGCCCATCCAAGAACAGACAGCTTCTACATTTTCAGATTCAGCTTTGTAGAGATCATAGACGTTGGCTGTTTCGATACCTTTCCCGATAATACTGGGTGAACCGAAAGCTATTTTGGGATTAAGCACTACGCATCTGTTTCGACCAAGAGGATACCATCTCTCAGCATAACCAGTGATCTCAGAAAAATCTATATGTTTTGCCGTTTGTACGATGATTGGCGCAATGACCCATTGGCCGTTGGCGAGAAGCTGCAAAATAGCATCAGCACGGTCTTGTACCTGAAGGTAAATATTATGACCATCGGTCCAGAATTTCCGTTGAGCGAAATGATGTTGCCCACCCAGTATTTCTTCAGCTTCTTGCAACGCAAGCCTAAGTTTCTGGAGGGAAATTCCAGATTCAATGAACTTCTTAACGAACAAAATATCTATCAGATCCAGGAATGATGCGTAGGAGGAACCCGCGGCTCCACTACGCTGAATAACAGGATCCTGCTTTTTCATTACTGGTTGCGAACGAAAATATTTGTATTCGTATCCACGCAACCATCGGCGCACTCTATCGGTACTCAATCCAACCAACCTGGCCGCCATCGAGGGAGAATACGAGGGTACGTCGAGAGGATTACGGATATCTACAATGGAGATTGATGTTTGATTATACAAGGTGACCGAGCTGGTTTTGATTAAACGTGTGAAATACTCTGCAATATGAACTGTCAGAAAATTAAGAAATATTGAAATGAAATCAAGTCGGAAAGTATATCATTAACCATCCTACTCGATATTAGTCGATTACCATCATCCTTCGCCGCGTCCGACGAGACGCTGGAGAGAGGAATCGAAGCGTTGAACGAAATGGCGGTGAAAGGAAAGTAGAAGAACGCTCCGGATAATTCCGTAAAAGAAATACGTTTATTCCTTCGAGAGGGGGAAGAGCACTTTCCACGTATTCTCCCACCCCGGTAATTTACCTGCGACACTCTGGTCCATGGGCGGATTTTTCCCTCCCATGTTGAGCAGGCGGAGGATGCCCGTCGAGATGTAGGGGTTTTTGTCCGGGTTGAAAGTCTCGCCGGTTTCTTTGACCAGAGCCTCGTCATCGATGCCTTCGCGAAAGGCGCGCTTCTTCTGCACGTGGTACATTGCGGCGGACCAGGGCGCGACGAACTTCTGGTTGACCCGCAAGGTCTCGTAGGCGTTCTCCAGCAGCTTGTACTCATCAGCGGCTACAGCGTTGGAGAGACCGAGCTCGTACGCGCGCGTGGCCGTAAGACCCTGCATGAATATCTCGTCGATGACCGAGTCGCCCAGGCCCAGGCGACGGAGTTCCTGTACGCCGCCGAACCCGGCCAGTATGGCGTAATTGATCTCGGGCTGGTTGTAGTTCTTTTTCTCGCGCTTCACCGGGGTGCGAGCCAGGCTGTCGAACTCCACGCCTTCCGCTTGCAAATCGTAGCGGAGGTTGAGGAAGTACGTGAATTCCGCGCCGCCGCCCCACTTCTCGCCGAATGCTCCCGCCGTCCAGATGGGCGACTCCTGCAGGAACCGGAAGATTTTCATCCCTGCCTTCGTAAAGTACGACGCCTCCTCCTCGCCCAGGAAGCGGTATCCTTCGCGGGGATCGAACCAGCCCTTGTTGAACATCCGGGCATCGGCGCCCAGCATGCGCATGCCCTTGCCGGCCGCAGTGAACAAGATGGCTCCCAGCCGTCCGCTCGTGAATAGTTCGACGCAGGTTCCCAGGGCGTGGTCGAACTGGTCGAGCACGTACTTGTTCCACACGTTGCCACGGAGCGGATTATCGAAAACGAGGGTCGCCACGCGGTCTTTTTCGTTGGGAAGATAAAGGAGGATGTCGTTGTAGTAGGGATCCATGCCGCCGGTGGAGAAATTCCGCTGGGTAACCGGCGTGCCATACACGCGGCCGTAACCGAGAAGGGTGTCCCAGTTCTTTCTCTTCATGTCGTGGAGAAGGCAGGGTTTTCCTTGCCGGGGACCCGAAGCGCCTTCGGTGTCATAGAGATCGGCGAGATCAGGATTTTCGTCGGCCGCCTTCCGGAACAGCTTTATGAAGCCGTCGAAGCCGAAGTGCTTCAGGAACCCGTCCACGATCTCGCACATCCCGAACTTGAACCGGAGCCCCACGCGTGTGGAAGCATCCACCTGGCCGGGAGTCGCGTATCCATCCTGGATCATGTCCAGGGCGTACAGCATGATAGGTAGGACATAGCGGCGGAAGGCCTTTCCTCCGCGGTCGTCCGCTTCCGCCACCAGGATCAACCCCTCGATACTCCTGATGGCAGCCGCCTGCCGGTCGCGTTCCCGCGCTCGGCGGATGGAGCCGAAGGCTTCCCAATCAATATCAGGCATATCCATGTAAGTACCGGATGGCGGATCGTACACGCGCACCGGTTTTTCCTTTCCCGGTTTTCCTTCCCAGGCGAAAAACCCCGTTCCTTCTTTCGATGCCAGGCCGATACGCCCCGAGTTCTCGAGGGCTTCGATCCATTCCGGGTAGTTGCGTCCGTGTCGCTTGTACAGGAGACGTAGGCGGTCGTTGTCAGGCAGGGCGGCGCCCATGTGGCGCGCTGACTCGGTGAAGGGCATGTGGCCGGTGCGGTCCAGCACCTGGAAGGGGTTTGCGGTCATCATGGCGAATACCAGCGGCAGCTCCACCAGGTCGCGTCCTTGCTTGACGTCCCAGCTGATGATTTGGCCCATTGCCTGGAAAATGGGATCGGTGACGTAGCCGTGATGATCGCGCTCCAGGGCGATAACTTTCTTTTCCAGCATCTGCCCGGCGAACATGATGCCGCGGATAAACGATTCTTCGCTGGCGTAGGGTCCTTTCATGACGTCGAACAGGCGGTTGGCGTGGAATGGATAGTAGCCGTGCCCCGTGAGAAACTTCTCCCGGAATGCATTGTTGCTGAACAGCTCCGCCAGCTCCGCCGTGGTGTGCGAAGAAGTGTTGGAAAAGATGAACGCGATCCTGTCCAGGTCGGCGTGTTCCTCGATAAGCGAGAAGATGGTTTTCTTGATATCGATGCGCTCGGTGGCAACCTCCCAGATCAGGTCGGCATTTCCCAGCTCTTTGTAATTCCGTGTGTACTGTACTCTGCCGGTGTAGGAAGCGACGTCGCTTTCGTGCAGGCGCATGGATTTGACCAGCCCATCCGCGTATCTTTTGATCTCCTCCTCCGCACGCTGCAAGGCGGTTTCTGCGATGTCAATCATGACCACCCGGCAGTCGGTCTTGTTCAGGATGTCGATGGCAATGCCGATGCCCATGGTGCCCGCCCCGATAAGACCGATCTTCTTGATGGAGTGCAAGGAGGAAAGTTGCTTATTGTACCGAGAATCTCCGAAGTGGAAACAAACGCCCATGATTTTTCTCCCGATAGTTTTCCAGGGTTCTCAAAAACGTGTTACTAAAATAAAAACATTCGGGAGATTGTCCGCACAACGATAAAGATGATTTCCGTTGGTGAAGGAGCAGGCGTGCCGTTGTTCAGTTGAGGACGTTGATGACTGCGCTGGCAGTGGCGTTTTGTGTTGTGAGCCTTATCAAGTACATACCGCTCGACAAATCTCCCGTGTTGATTCGCAGGACGTGAGGCCCAGGGAAAACGGGACCGTTCCACAAGGATCGAACCGTTCTTCCCAACATGTCGTGTAGCTCCAATGATACATCAGCCGCGTGTCCGTGAATCTCGAATGCCGCCGTTGTCCATACCTGACCTGAAGGACTGTTCATCCCGACAGGATTCGGAAAATTCTGATACAGGTTCACACGCAACGCAGTTGAGCGCGCGATCGGTTTGTTGACGGAGGAAGTGGTCGTAGTGATTCGTACTTCCTGCAAGACCGGTGTGTAAGCGCTGTCGGTCGTCGCCAGGTACACTTTGTACTGCATCCAGCGATGAGCTTCATGTTGGAAATGGAGAGGAGTCCCTGGAGCGGTATAGTAACTCGCCGCGGTGCCGTCGGGTCCGGTGAATGGCAGGGAGTCGAGTTCGTCCGATGTGTTCGCTGTACGCACCTGGAAACTGATGGCAGTGGAAGGAGAAGGGTTCAGGGCGTCCCAGTCGATGACGGCGCCCCGCACCGGTACGCCGAAATCATATTTTTCCGAGACCAGGTGTCCCCGGGGAACCGCCGCCGAGACGTACACGCTTCCGTGACCGTTGGATTTAACGGTGCTGGCGTACAGGCGCCCGTGATACGAGGCAAGGGCTTCAATCTCCTCGTCTCTTGGAATCGTTTGTGATACCTTCTGCCACAGCGTTCCGTCTGCAGTTCGATACAGGGTCCCCTGGTGCGCACCCGCGTAGAGAAACCCGCCGTACTCGATCATGGATCTTGTCATGAAATTCCCGGAAAAAGGAACGGGGAAAGATTTCCAGGCGCTGCCATTGTAGCGATGGAGATACTGGCGGTCGAGAAAATACAGCATGGCGTTGTAAGCCAGGAACATGCCGTAGCCGCCGGAAAGCCTTGGGTTTGACATCGCGTCGATCCCGCCGTCGGAGTAACGGAACACGACCTTACCTTCCGGCGGACGCAGGTCGCTCTGGATGTAGAGCGTATCCCGGAAAATGCCCATGAAGTACAACCGCCTGAAATTTTCCTGTTTACCGTCTTCCGCTTCCACGCGGAAGGCTTCCGTCCAGGAATCGCCCTCGTCCGTGCTTTTGTACAGTTTTCCGCTCCAGTTGTCGACGTTCGTTCCCGTGGTCACGAACATCTCGCCGCGGTAGAAAATGAGATCGAACACGTGGATGCCGTTGGGAACGGTGCCCTTTCGTACCCAGGAAGTTCCGTCGTATATGTAGATGTTGCCCCATCGCCAGCTTCCCTGCGAATCCGCGCCGGGGACGTAGAGCTTCCCGTTATGAGCAACCAGCCGGATGACCCCCTGCTCCCACACAGAGTATTCGAGGCTCCACGTGTCCGTGGCGTAGTCGTAGGCGATGACGTCGCCGCCGTTTACCATGAGGGGATTGGTACAAGCGGCAAGGTAGAGCTTGCCGTTGAGCACTTCCATGTCCCAAATCCCTTCGAGTTGGGTGGGGGAAAAGGCATGCACCATGTGTGCAGGGAGAGTCTTGAGAAGGAGCTCTCCCGGGCTGGAACGGGCCTCGGCGTTTACGATGGATTCAAAACGTCCACCAGACCAGTCGGTCTGTATCCACTGCAGTTGCGACAAGACAATGTGAAAAGGCGTGACCAGCCA
>JALUUP010000448.1 GCA_027021285.1 Bacteroidota bacterium
TCCACTGAGGCTCGAAGTGAACGTATGAGTCAGGCCCACGATGCCCTGCAATACCTGGACGGAGTACAGCGACTTTTCGTCGGCCGAAAGAATGTTCACGTTAACAAATCCCCGTGTGTAATTGTCCCAGAGGTATGGTTGGTCGAGCATGAGCGAGACTTTATAACTTTTCGTTTCAAGGGAATGCCAGAGTGTGCTGAAATTGATGGTAAACGTCTGGGCGCCACCGAAGATATTGCGGAAAAGGTATTTGATCTCCGCACCGGCGTTGAATCGGTTATCATATGAATTCACGAGAAAGGCGGGAGCGAGCTCGTGCCGGTTTCGTTCTTCGAGGATGATCTTGATGGGAATTTTATCGCCGGGCGCTTTGGTCGTATCCGGGGGCATGGGCTGGAGGCGAACGGTGCTGAAGATACCGAGGCGATTGAGATTGGCTTCACTGGCCTCTCTCTTCATTTCACTGTAAACGTCGCCTGTCTTGAACTCGAGACGATCGTAGATGATTTTGCGGGCAAGATTCAGTTTTCTCGTCCGCGTCGTGTCCTCGAAGATCCTCCCGAAGTAATACCGCTGTCCCGGCAGGAAGCGGACAAAGATAGTGACGTTATTCGTTGAGGTAAAACGCCGGACATGGATGCTGTCGGCAACGGCATCGGGATAGCCGATATTGGTCAAAAGTGTGACGACTCGTTCGATTTCCGAACGAAGGCTCGCCTCCGTGTACGGGTCCCCGGTTTTAATGATGGGATCCGAGAATATCCGTTCTCGAACATCGCCGGGAAGCGAATCGAGATTTCGAAAGGCGATACTGTCGATGTACGACCTGGGTCCGGATATGATGTGGAACTCGACCCGGGCGCTCGTGTTCGTGGAATCCAGCGCATATGTTCCGTCCACATGTGCATTGAAATAGCCGTTCTCTTGATAAAACTGTGCCAGTCGCTGAATATCCTGTTGAAAAACTTCCGCGTCGAAAAACTCTGGTGGAGAGCCAAGGCTCTCGCTAAGGTTGCCGTAAATCCACGTCCAGAGTCCCGCTGGAGACTCCCTTGTGGAAATAAGCGATGTCAGTACGTCGTCGTCATATTCCCCTTCGCCCGAGAAGGTGACGGAGGCAACCTCCACACTGTCGGCAGCGGAGACAAATTTCTGCTGTCCCGGTAATGTGTTTGGAACAATAAATGCGCAAGAGACGAGAATGAAAAAAAAACCAGCACGCCGGTGCTGGCTACGATTCATTACAAATGGTTTATGCATGGAATTACAGTAAACAGCGTACGGTGCTGCTAATATTCGCTCCCGTCATCATCAAGGAAAAAATCTTCTTCGGTTGGATAATCCGGCCAAATCTCTTCAATGCTTTCGTAAGGTTCTTCCGTGTCTTCCAATTCCCTCAGATTCTCGATGACTTCAAATGGGGCTCCAATTCTACTGGCATAGTCGATCAGCTCGTCTCGCGTCGCAGGCCATGGAGCTTCATCTAAATATGATGCAAGTTCTAAGGTCCAAATCATCGTTCGATCTCCACGATGGATTTATAATGCGTGATCCACCCACTGCCGTGGGGGGGTACTTTCGTGACCGGGCGAATTATAGCAACTCTGTATCTCTTTGTCAAGACATTTTTACAATAAATTATCGTACGGGGAAAATCGCGAGATGGCGCGTTTCGGCGTTTGAATACCTCGACGATGCAATGATAATACGAAGCGAGCGGCACTTTTCAGAGATGTTTCGTGTTTTGATGACGATACATCGTATGCAGTTTTGATCTGTTTTATCCATGCTGGTCGTTTCGTATTATGGACGGTAATGGTGGCAATTGCTCGGGGTGAAAGGAACGTAGGGATGAAATTCGCATGGCGAGGATTGGTGAGGTATCAGGTTACCGGCGAAGACGTAATGGCCAGTATTTCATAGGATGGGAGAATATCTGTGAAAAATTCCGAGTTGTTTGATTCGGCGCGCAGGGAGTTCATTGTCAAAGGCCTTGGCGTGGCGGGCGGTCTCGTTCTGGCGTCCTCAACGTTTTTCTCTGCGTGTGAATTCACCGAATTTAAATCGCCAAGCGAACCGGGCGAGACGAACCTCGTCCTTGATACTACGACGGAACAATACAATGTACTCGCTGCGCCGGGCGGCGCGGTGGCCGTTGCCGGGGTCGTCGTCATTCGACTCAGTCCCGACAGGGCGTCGGCGTTGTCCAGGATATGTACCCACCAGGGGTGCGATCTCGATCCAAATGACAATGGTTCCATCGTGGGCGACCGGCTCCGCTGTGGATGTCATGGCTCGGAATTCAATACGGGAAACGGCGATGTTTTAAAAGGTCCTGCCCAGGTGGGATTGAGATCGTATCCCGTGGAAATCCGTGGAAACGTACTCACGGTCATCATGGAATAAACTCGTTGTGACGATTCGTTGGATCAAATGTTTCTGCGCGGGAATGATTTTCCTGGGTGTCTCGGCCACGGAACTTGCAGGTTTGCCGCGCTTTGCGCTTACCTCGGGTGCGACGTGTTCTTCGTGCCACGTCAACGTTACCGGGGGAGCCATGCGCACGGAGGGTGGATGGTTTTCCATCAGAAACGTCGGTTTGATCCAGCCCCGGAACACATTTCTGGCTCCGTTGTACGGTGCGAAGAGCAATGCGCTGTTCGCGAAAAACCTGCGATGGGGATTCGATATGCGCGTGCAGGTTGCAAAACGCGGCCGGGAGCTCAAGCGCGATGTATTTGCGATGCAAGCGGTACCATATCTCTCGTTCGAGGTGCGGGAAAACCTGTACCTGTACGGTTCTTTTAATTTTGTGGAGCCGTTGTTTCCGTCTCAACAACGCTTCACTGCTGCGGTCTTTTACCGTCCCCTGGAAAAAGTCGCTTTCAAGGCGGGATTCATTCAGCCGAAATTCGGGATCCGCTACGACGACCACACGGTATTTACACGGCAACAGGCGCAGCTCCGTCCGATGTACCAGGAACTTGGGATGGAACTCTACGTGTCGCCCAGGGATTGGCTGACGATCACTGGCGGGGTGTATTCACCGGAACATCGCGCCGCCGAAAGCAACGTTCCGATAAACGAATCCAGTGTAATGATCGGAGGCGGTGTCGATTTCCGTCCCATGGACTGGGAGAAAGGGTTGTCGTATTTGCTGAGCGGTTCATTCCTGCTTCAGGATGGCCAGACGATGTATGGAGTTCAAGCTGGCATCGGTTTGATTGACGAAGCATCGTTTATTGTTGATTATGTTCGCTGGGAAAACGACGTGGAGGGCCTTTCCCCCCTATCTCGATCTGATATACTCAGCGTTTCGGTGTCATACCAGTTGCTGGAGAGTCTTGTCCTTGAGATGCGAGCTGAGCAGGCAACAGGAAAGGGCCGGAGTGAACGGCGGGAACGGCAATTGGTCCTGGGTTTCCAGGTCTTCGTGTTGCCTTTTGTCGAACTGCGCCCGGAGTATCGCTGGCGGGATACTCCCGAAGTACAGATGGCACAATACACTGCTCAATTGCACATCTTTTACTAACCATAGGAGGCATAATCATGGATGTTTTTCTCGCCCGGCTGCATGTGCCGATGACCCACTTGCCGATCGCCTCGGCAATCCTGGCAGCATTGGCGTCGTTGGCGGCGATTATATTCGCGAAATACCGCGAGAAATTATCGTGGGCGTGGGCAGTATTGTCGCTCGTTGCTGTTATCAGTGTCGTTCCGACTATCATCACCGGCATAGAAGCTGGAAGAGGCAGGACGTACATCGAAGAGGGGATCATCGTGGCAGACCTGGAGGAGAACGCGAATATCCGTTTGCATCAACAACTGGGTTTCGCCGGTTTTGGAGTGTCGCTCATTCTTGCGGGGTTGGGTATAGCCAGGCTGCGTGGGAAAAACCCTAATCCCTACTTGGTGGCTTCTATTGCGGTGATTCTGGTAACGGTCTGGTTGTTAGGCGCCCATGAAGGCGGCGCAGGTATCTGGGCACCCGATACGTTTCCGGGTTTCAAAAAAGAACTGATCAACTAGCCAGTCGCGGCGGACTCGTTGTTCTTTCCAAACCGTGAATCGGGATCGGAAGCTACGTTGGCGTAAGTCCGGAATTGCCTGTCGCGACCGGTTCGAGTATTCCGCATTGTCTCAGGAGCGGTTCGATCGAGGGTTTTCTTCCACGAAACCGCTCGAACAAAATCATCGGTTCTTCACTGCCGCCCTTCTCCAGAATTTCCGTGAGGAAAGCCTGTCCCGTGTTGGGGTTGAAAATGCCCTCCTCGCGAAAACGTTCGAACGCGTCCGCCGCCAGGACTTCCGCCCACTTGTAGCTGTAGTACCCCGCCGCGTATCCTCCCCCGAAAATGTGCAAGAAACTGTTCTGGAACCGGTTGAACGGCGGAACGGGAATGACCGTCGTTTCCTCTCTCACCTTGTCGATGATATCCTGTGCCGTTTGATCACCGTCAGGATCGTAATCGGCGTGGAGGAGGAAATCCATCAGGCCGAACTCGAGCTGGCGCACCATGGCCAGGGCGCTGTTGAAGTAGCGGGAGTCCACCAGTTGGCGCAAAAGATCGATCGGCATCGGCGCGTTGGTTTCGTAATGCCGGGCAAAGAGGGAAAGAGATTCCGGGGACCAGGCCCAGTTTTCGAAGAACTGGCTGGGCAACTCGATGGCGTCCCAGGGAACGCCGTTCATGCCCGACACGTGCAGTTCGTCAATCTTGGTCAGGAGGTGATGGAGGCCATGCCCGAACTCGTGGAAAAGAGTGACGACTTCGCGGTGGGTGAACAAAGCGGGCTTTCCGCCCGAGGGGGGAGCGAAGTTGCAGACGAGGTTGGCCGCGGGAATTTGCATTTCGCCGTTGCGTCGCATGCGATGCAGCACCTCCGACATCCAGGCACCGCTGCGCTTGTTCGGACGCGCGTAGAGATCGAGGAAAAACCGACCGCGGATCGTACCGTCCGCGTCACGAATTTCGAAGAAGCGGACGTCGGGATGCCAATAGTCCGCCCGGCTCTCGTGAACGTCCAATCCGTACAGGCGATGAACTATTTCAAACAGGCCCTGGAGCACGCGGTTTTCGGGGAAGTAGGGTTTTACATCTTCGTCGGAGAAATGAAACCGGTGGCGCTTGAGTTCTTCCGCCGCGAAATTCACGTCCCAGGCTTCCAGTTTTTCCAGGCCAAGCCGTGATGCCGCGAATCGGCTAAGCTCATCGAACTCCCGTTGGGCCTCTGCTCGCGAACGCTCGACCAGATCGTAGAGGAACGCTTTCACATCATTGACGCTGTGCACCATTTTGCGGGCGAGAGAAAGCTCGGCGTAATTCCGGTAGCCCAAAAGCCGCGCTTCTTCTTTGCGAAGCCGGAGGATGTTTTCGATGATTTCCGTGTTGTCAAATTCATCCTTCGTTGCCCGCGTCACGTATGCTTCGTACAGCTCCCGGCGAATGTCCCGGTTCCGGCAGTACGTGATCATAGGCACGTAACTCGGCTCTTCAAGGGTCACCTTCCAGCATGCGTCGCCGTGACCGTCCTTGATGGCTCGTTCGCGCGAAGCAGTGACGATGCTCTCCGGTACGCCATCGAGGTCTTCCGGTGCGGTAATGATCAATTCCCACTTGTTGGTGGAATCGAGGACGTTTTCCGTGAATTTCGTGGAGAGCAGGCCGAGTTCCTGGCGCAAGGTCTTCAACCGTTCCTGTGTCGCTTCATCGAGATGAACGCCCGCCAGTTTGAAATCGCGCAGCTCGAGTTCAATTGCCCGGCGCCTAGCCACGGGGAGTGTCGGGAAATCGTCGCTCGTGGCGATAGCGTTGACGGCGGCGTACAGGCCCTTGTGCTGTCCGCGCTCGTTGTTCCACGCGATGAGAAGCGGGATACAGGCGTTGTACTCCTTGCGCAGGGCTTCCGAATTCACGACCGCGTTCAGATGCTCCACCGGCGCCCAAACCCGGTTCATGCGTTCCTCGATTTCGTTCAGTGGAACGATGAAGGAATCGTAGGAGACTTCTTCACCGGGGGGGAGGAGACCTTCGATGCCCTTCCGTGTCTCGGCCAAAACCTGCTTGACGGCGGGCTGGATGTGTTCCGGCCTGATCCGTGAGTATTGCGGGAGATCGGTTGAATTAAGGAGCGGGTTATCGTTCATTTACGGGGCGCTTTCGAAAACATGTACGTGCAATTCAAAAATCATAGCTTGTGTCGATATCCCTGGGGATCGACCGCAGAGTGTGGATGACTCCCTCGATTTCGTCGTTCATGATACCGTATCGATCGAGGAATTTTCCGGCGCGCTCATAGTCGCCTTCCGCTTCAATGGTCAGGAGCTCGCGCGCAAGTTCGGCGAGGGCGTCGAAGAAGGAAACACGGTCGAGCGTGTATTGATCATTTGCAGTGCGCTGAATGGCCCCCTTTTCCCTCAGGAAGTTGAGCTGGACGAGGTTGGCCTTGCCGTGCGCTTCGTCCGCTCCGAAACGAAGCGACCTGAAAAGTCCCGCCACGTATGTCGAAAAGGATTGCAGGATGAACGCTTCGGTTACCAAACCCTTTGAGAGGAGAAGCCGGTTGTTGTACAATCCCAATACGTCGGCTTTGCATTCCTCGATGGCGGAATACCGTTCTTTCAGCGCTTTGCGCACGCTGAGACTGTCGTTGCCATATACGTAGCCCCGGCCGAGCGTGTGCGAAACTTCGTGCAGGGTCACAAAGCTCGTGAACGCTTTTCGATTCACGTGGGGAAGCAGGGCCGGGTCGAGGATGATTTTCGCGATGGGCTTGACGATGGTTTCGAATTTCGCTTCCATCAGGTTCTTGTACATTTGTTTCTTGCCGCCCTTGACCTGCGTAACCCGGGGATCGTTGGGCAGGGACGCGGCGATGGTCTTGATGCCCGCCTGGAAGTCGCCTCCGAAGTACACGATGTTCACCACTTCCAGCACGTTGCCCATGCCCGCGCTTGCCCGGATGTATTTCGGGTCTTCGGGAAGGGCATGCTCGAAATCGTCGATGTGTTGTTTGAACATTTCCAACTCCCGCGTTCCTTCCTCGTCCTTGACCATGACCGCGCACTCGAACGCGGTCTTGAGGTTGAAGAGGGCGTCTTCGTAATGCTCGATGGGGCCGATAACCACATCGATGTCGTTTCCCTCCAGGTCCATCCAGGCCATGTCGCTGGCGTAATAGTCGTCGGTGCGCAGCGCTTGCGCGCGCAGAGCAAGATATTTCTTCAGACTTGGATTATCGGCGTAGCCTGCGGCTTCTTCCAGCTTTTGTGCGATTGCTTCCACTTCCGGATAGGCTTCGTGAAAAGGAACG
>JALUUP010000449.1 GCA_027021285.1 Bacteroidota bacterium
CAAGGCGTTTGCCCTACTCGCCATTCACGTTTGCGTGAAACGCGTGCGGGGAACACATCCAACTCCGGTATTCGTCGCCATCGACTTTTGTCTGAACCATACGGCAAAACTCTTTTTCATCCGCTGCTCCTCTTTCCGGATGTCGACACCTAACGGAATCACGTTACTTTTTCATCATTTCAAAAGGAAGTACACCATGAAACGAGTTCCCGTCATCCTTTTCTGTCTGGCTGTCCTTGGCCCGATGACCTGGGCGCAGGAGAACGACACTACGGTGGAACGACACGAGATCATCGTCCTTGAGGTTCCCCAGGATTATTTCACCATTCGGTTCGGCGTCTGGTATCCCAAAGACATGGAGAAAACATGGGCAGGCGCTGAAGACCTCAAGACAGATGTCAAACAGTCCCAGGCTGTGGGACTTGACTTCCATTACCGCAAGAACA
Source organism: Bacteroidota bacterium (assembly GCA_027021285.1). GTDB lineage: Bacteria > Bacteroidota > Ignavibacteria > SZUA-365 > JAADGX01 > JAADGX01. Next base: position 447 of record JALUUP010000449.1, read on the forward strand.
TCGGTCGGCCACTGTTCTTCGACATGTCTGTGAGCGGCTGGTATTCGACGTACGACTTCGAGCTTTTGGATCAAACCTCTAACCTGGAGATCGTGCGGGATGCTTCCTCGTGGGCGGCGATTATTCCTGTCACGATCGGGCTCTCGGCAACTCCTTTTCCGGAAAACCCGATTCAACCGTACGCGATGGTGGGAATCGGAGGATACATCGCCGTGCACGGAGTGAACAGGACGCCCTATGATATGCGCGAGAGCAACGAAGAGACAGATGTCGCTTTTGCGTTCGGGGGGTATTTCGGTGCGGGACTTGATTTCCTCTTTACGCCGGGCTTCGGAGCGTCGCTCGGTCTCAAGTACCATTTGCTCCAGTACAAGAAGCGATTGTTCACGCAGCAGAAGAACTTCAACGGCCTGCAAGTACAGTTGGGCATCGCTATCGGGTTGCGCTGACGTATTCCAAAATAACAACGACGCGTTTTTGTCGTTCCCGATGCCCCGGCTTCACCGGTGCATGCGGCTACGAGCGCCTTTCTAAATCAACTTTCGTTCCTTCAATCCCCGTCGTACCAGTTCTAAACCTTCCCGGAATCCGGTAAAACGGATGCCGGTGCAGGTTTGGATTTTTTCTGAATCAAGCGAGCAATCGTCTTTCGCTCCCAATTCGCCGTCACGGTACACCAGCGTCGGAATGAGCTTGTCCGTGGGGTACCCGAACACATCCGCGATGATTATTCCCATCTCGTAGCGGTTCAACTTTTGCGGACCGCCCAGGTGCCAATCGTCGGATGGAAGATCGGATTCCAGGAGATGGAGAATGGCGCGGGCCACGTCCGGAGCGTAGAGGGGTGTCCGGTACTGGTTCGTGTACAGGCTCACGTCCCGCTGTTTGCGCAGTCCGTCCAGGACCCATGACAAGAAGGCCCCGGGACCTGACGCACTTTCGCCGTACATGAGCGACGTGCGCAAGATGTGATACGAGGAACAAATGAGGCGGATGTCCTGCTCGGCGAAACACTTTGTCTCCGCGTAGTACGTGGCAGGCGAAACGGGATCGCTTTCGGTGTACGCGCCCTTCTTGCCGTCGAATACGAGATCGGT
>JALUUP010000450.1 GCA_027021285.1 Bacteroidota bacterium
AGCTTGTTCCTGGAATACGCCAAGATCAACGATGGTGTCGAGGCGCTGAAGTACGGGTGGGAGATCCTGAAATCTCGCCCCGCACGGTTTAAAACGCTGCATCGCCGAATGATGAAAATCTACGCGGGATTCCTCGACTCCAACCCCGATAGTCCCATGCGCGAGGGATGGCGGGACAGCTTGCTTATCGTCGTCGACAACGCAATCAAAACGTTCCCGGATCGCGCACCCCAGTACTGGCTGCGCAAAGGATACTACCTCGAAGCCTATTTTGACGGCAAGGAAGAAGAAGCTTTGAAAGCATACGAAAACGGCGTCGGCGAACAATACGATGCCGCGGATCCTTACTACCTGCTTCGAATGGCTATCCTCTACGCGAAATTCAAGGATGAAAATCCTGACTACGAAACCCGTCTCATCTCGGTGTCCCGAGCCATTCTGAAAAAAGATCCGAACAACGAAACGGCACAATCCCTGCTGAAAGCTTCGATTTCTGATCCTGATCAATACATTGCCGTGCTGCGTGACGCTTATCGTGCGGATCCCGATAATGTGCAGAAACTCTACGATCTCGCGAACGCCTTCGTGGAGATGATCAGAGATCACGACAGTGCTTATGTGTATTTCAAGAAACTCACGGAAATGAAACCCGACGTTTTCAATTACTGGAATCGACTCGGTATCAGCGCTGCCTACCTGGAAAAATACGGCGAAGCGGAACGGGCCTTCCTGCAAGCTGCCAAGTTAGACCCTTCCTCCCGCGACGTCTGGATCAACCTGGCCAAGAACGCATTCAGCAGCAACAGGTATCCGAAGACCCGCATGTACGCGGAGAAGGCATTGAAGATCAACGCGAACGACGGAGAGGCATACTTGCTCATCGGTCAGGCGTACGCGGAACAGGTTCGTTCGTGTGTCATGAAACGAGGCGGATGGGATAAGGTAACGTTTGACGATCGCGTCGTGGCAAAGCTGGCAATCAATACGTTCCGACTGGCCGCCCGCGACAAAAACGCGCGGGCTCGCGCCAATGAATTAATCGCGAGCTGGAAGACGCTTCTACCGTCCCGCCAGGATTTATTCGTGCGCCACATCAAGCCCGGGGAGACCTACAAGCCAAAGGACGCTTGCTACTCCTGGATCAATCGTAACGTAAAGCTGTAAATCCTCATGATAGCCCTGGCTTCCGACCACGCCGGATATTCCTTTAAGGAGCGAACAAAAGAACTCCTGGACAATCTCGGGTTCTCCTGGAAGGACTACGGAACACATTCTTCCGAGCGCGTGGACTACCCGGATTTCGCTCATGCCGCCGCGCGTGGCATCCTGTCCGGCGAATGCGACCGGGGTATTTTCATCTGCGGCAGCGGAATCGGAATTGGAATGGCGGCAAACAAGCACCCGGGAATCCGCGCCGCCATGTGCCAGATCGTCGAAGCAGCCCGCCTTGCCCGGCTTCATAACGACGCCAACGTGCTGACGCTGGGCGAGCGATTGGTAACGTGGGACACCGCCGAAGAGATGATTCGCGTCTGGCTGGAAACGCCGTTTGAAGGCGGACGGCACGTGGATCGAATTCGCAAAATAGAGCTCTGATCGCGAGGGCCCTCTATCCCATTGCCGGAAGCACTGTTTTTAACAACTTTATCACAAACCGTATAATCCGTCATGGAACATTTAGCCAAGTCCGACCCCGAAGTATACCAGATCGTTGAAAAGGAAATCGAGCGACAAGTCACCCGCCTCCAGTTGATCGCCTCGGAGAATTACGCCAGCCCTGCCGTCCTGGAAACAGCCGGAACCGTTCTGACGAACAAATACGCCGAGGGTTATCCGGGAAAGCGATACTATGGAGGCTGCGAGTTCGTGGATATGGCGGAGAATCTTGCCCGGTCTCGCCTCGCCGAATTATTTGACTGCGAATACGTCAACGTTCAACCGCACTCGGGCTCCCAGGCAAACCTGGCCGTGTATCTCGCGTACGTCAAACCGGGCGATACCGTGCTGGGCATGAACCTCGCACACGGTGGTCATCTTACGCACGGTTCACCGGTCAATTTTTCCGGAAAACTCTACAATATCGTTTCCTACGGTGTCAATCGTGAGACTGGAACTATCGATTTCAACGAGGTCGAAGACATCGCCATGCGGGAAAAGCCAAAGATGATCATCGTCGGAGGGAGCGCCTATTCCCGCAACATTGATTACGAGGCCTTTCGACAAATCGCCGACAAGGTGGGCGCCTTCCTCTGGGCGGATATCGCTCACCCGGCCGGTCTCATCGCGAAGAAGCTTCTCAATGATCCCTTGCCCTGGTGCGACGTGGTCACGACGACCACGCACAAGACGCTTCGCGGTCCCCGCGGCGGCGCGATCCTTATGGGCAAGGATCGGGAGAATCCATTCGGCATAGTTGCGCCCAAATCGGGACGAGTGAAAATGATGTCGGAATTGATCGACAGCGCCGTCATGCCCGGAGCGCAAGGCGGCCCGCTCATGCACATCATCGCGGCAAAGGCGGTCGCGTTTCAAGAAGCCCTGCAGCCCTCGTTCCAGACCTACGCAGAGCAAATTATCAAGAACTCCCGGACACTCGCGAACGCATTGGTGAAAAAGGATTTCAACATCGTTTCCGGCGGCACGGACAACCATCTCATGCTTGTCGATCTGCGCAATAAGAACATCACGGGCAAGCAGGCCGAGAACGCCCTCGAAAAAGCCGGTATCACGCTCAACAAGAACATGGTGCCGTTCGACGACAAATCGCCGTTCGTCACCAGCGGCATCCGCATCGGAACACCGGCGGTGACGACGCGGGGCATGAAGGAACAGGACATGGAATTCATCGCGGACAAGATCGACGAGGTTCTTACCAACGTGGAGAACGATACCCGGCTCGAGGAAATTCGGGTTGAAGTCAACGACTTTTGCCGGAAGTTCCCCTTGTATGCTGATCTCTGATCTCTTTCTGAAAAGAACGTACTCCCCGCGACCGTTTTCCCGACGGAAACGGTCGCGTAGTTTTAGCGCCGACATTCACAAACGGACTGTGCGATGACCTCCGTATCAATTGATACAATTTTCGTAACTTTTGCGATGAGTCGCCAGCACCAGGGTGGTCATTTATTCGCCGTGATGAAACAATACCATAAGTATGACAGACGAGCACGAACATATTCCCGCGCCTGATTCCGCTTCCGGCGACATCGCGAAAACGGAAGAAGAGATCGGTTCCGACCCTGAAATCTCGTCGGAGGATGAAGAAGATTCATCCTCGGGAAAGGAAATGTCCTTCCTCGACCACCTTGAAGAACTTCGCTGGAGAATCATCTGGTCGCTGGCAGGCATCGTGGCCGGGGCCGCCATCATCTGGATTTTCAAGGACTACGTCATGGACGATTTCCTGCTTCGTCCCGCTATCAAGTACAACATCAAGCTTCAGAACCTGCGTCCGTTCGGCCAGGTCTTTCTCTACATGCAAGTGGCGCTCATGGGAGGCGCCATCATCAGCATCCCCAACATCCTGTACCAATTCTGGCGGTTTATCTCGCCCGGCCTGTATTCCCACGAACGAAAATACATCTCGTCCATCGTTATTTTTTCGTCCCTGTGTTTCCTGTCGGGAGTTGCATTCGCCTACTGGGTGCTGATGCCGACCGCGTTCAAGTTCTTCGCATCGTTCGGCAGCGAGAACATCGAGAACATCATCGCCATCGATGAATACTTCAGTTTCCTGTTGAGTGTCATGCTCGGCGCGGGGCTCGTGTTCGAAATGCCGATGGTGTCGTTTTTCCTGTCCAAGATTGGGATACTTACACCGGCGTTCATGCGAAAATACCGGCGCCACGCCGTGGTCATTATCTTCATCGCGGCTGCCGTCCTGACTCCCGGCACCGACCCCATAAGCCAAATCATGCTCGGAATACCCCTGGTTCTTCTCTACGAAATCAGTATCTATATCAGTAAAGTCTCGTATAGGAAACGAAAAGCACGGAGCAATGACGATCAGAAAGAGTAAGGGAGAAACGTGGAATCCATAGTCCGTCTCCGGCAAATAACGGCACCCATTAGCAGCGAACTCAAAACGTTCGAACGTTCGTTCAGGATGGCCATGCAGTCGCAGGTGGGTCTGGTTGACATCATCACCCGCTACATTATCAGGCAGAAAGGCAAGCGCGTACGTCCCATTCTCGTTCTGCTGACCGCGGCGGCCTGTGGCGGCATCAACGAACGCAGCTACCGGGGAGCGATACTGGTGGAACTGCTCCACACCGCGACGCTCGTCCACGACGACGTGGTTGACGGCAGCATGGTGCGGAGGGGGCTGGCCTCCATCAACGCCATCTGGAAAAACAAGGTCTCCGTCCTCATGGGCGACTTCCTCCTTTCCCGCGGGCTCATCGTTGCCATGAGCAACGGGGATTACGATTTCCTGGAAACAACGACCGACGCGGTCAGGCGAATGAGCGAAGCCGAGCTTTTGCAGATTCAGAAAATGAGGAAATTCCAGATCGACGAGGAAACCTATTTTCGGATCATATCCGACAAGACCGCCGCCCTGCTCTCGACGTGCTGTGAGATCGGCGCTGCGAGCGCCACCGATGATACTGAACTGCGGTCGCAGATGAAGCAGTTCGGAGAAAACATCGGCATCGCGTTCCAGATACAGGATGATCTCTTCGATTACGTCGGAAAAGAATCGACCGTGGGGAAGCCGGTAGGCGCGGACATGAAAGAGAAGAAGTTCACCCTGCCTCTCATCCATGCCATGAACAACGCCCCTCGCAAGGAAGTCCGCGCGGTGCTGCGGCTTATGAAAAACGGGCTGCCGAAATCCGATGTCCGGAAGGTGGTGGAGTTCGTGGACGCGTACCATGGCATAGAGTATGCCCGCCAGTGGGCCGAGGAATACATCGCGCGTGCCCGGAAAAACCTGGCCTGCCTCGAACCATCGCCCGTGAAAACCTCGCTGGAAGACATTACGCATTTTGTCATCCAGCGCACGCGTTGAGATCCTGCTTTGTTCAAATAAATGAGGAAATCTGACGGTATGTACAAGAGATACATGATTCTTGCCCTGGTGCTGGCGCTGGCGATTCCCGTCTTCGCCCAGGAACAGCCACTGCGCCCCATGACCTTCGCGGATATGTTCTCGTTCGGCAGAGTATCCGATCCACAGGTTTCTCCGGACGGCAAGTTCATTTGCTACGTGGTGACCAATTACAACATGGAAGATAATTCCTCCAACAGCGATATCTATCGCGTTCCCCTTGCCGGGGGGACGCCTCTTCGGCTCACCACCAGTCCAAAGAGCGACGCTCACCCGCGGTGGTCGCCGGACGGTACAACCATTGCGTTCATCTCCTCCCGGACGGGCAAGCCCCAGGTCTGGCTCATGAACAGCGACGGCACCAACCAGCGCCAGCTCACCTTCCTTTCCACCGGGGCTGAGGGCGTGGAATGGTCGCCTGTGGGAACCCATCTTGTCTTTGCTTCCACCGTTTACCCCGACTGTCCTGACGACGAATGCAACCGGAAACGTGACGAGGCGCGCGCGCAGAGCCACGTCAAGGCGCGGATCATCACCTCGCTTCCGTACCGGGTCTGGAACCACTGGCGGGACGACAAGGTAAGTCACGTTTTCGTCGTTCCGGTGCACGGGGGCGCTCCCCGCGACGTGACACCCGGACCGTACGACTCCCCTCCCATCGACCTCGGCGGTCATCCGGATTACGCCGTGTCGCCCGACGGCCTGGAAATCGCGTTCGTCCGCAACACGTCATCCATGCTGGCCGCCAGCACCAACAACGACATCTTCATCGTGAATATCGACGGCGGTAAACCGGTCTGCATCACGAAGTCCAACAAGGCGAACGACAACAATCCGGTCTATTCCCCCGACGGGCGGTACATCGCCTACCGGGCCATGGCTCGCCCCGGCTATGAGTCGGACAAGTATTCCCTCATGGTTTACGACCGCAAGAAGAAAGTCACGATCAATCTTACCGACGGCGTGGATCGATCTGTCGCGGAGATCATCTGGTCGCGCGATGGAAAGAATATCTTTTTCAGCGCGGAGGAAGAAGGCTACCGCGCCCTGTTCCAGGTGCCGGTTAATGGGGGGGACGTCCTTCGATTGTTGAAAGGCGTCGTACAGATTACGTTCGTCCAGGACCAGACGACACTCGACCTCGGCACGTACCGCACGAACTTCCAGATCGCGCCGGATGGAAAGACGTTCGTTTTTCTCGGGCAGCGTATGAACTATCCCCCCGAGGTCATGTCCATGCTCTACGACGGAACGAAAGTCACGGACTTCCGGCAGGTGACGTTTACCAACGACGCGCTTCTCCGGCAGTTGGATCGGCCCGCCCCTGAATCGTTCACGTTCAAGGGCGCGCGAAATACAAAGGTCCAGGGCTGGCTGCTTCGGCCGCCGGGCTTCGAAGAAGGTAAGAAATACCCGATGCTCTTTCTCGTGCACGGCGGGCCCCAGGGTGCCTGGCGCGACTACTTTCACTACCGCTGGAATCTCCTCCTCTTCTCCTCCTGGGGATACGTGGTTGTTGCCATCAACCCCCGCGGGTCCGTGGGATTCGGACAGAAGTTCACGGACGACATCCGCGGCGACTGGGGCGGCAAACCCTACCAGGACTTGATGAAAGGACTCGACTACGTGCTGAAGAAATACAAATTCATCGACAAGAAACGTATTGGCGCCGCCGGGGCCAGCTACGGGGGATACATGATGAACTGGTTTCTCGGTCATACGAAACGCTTCAAGGCCATCGTCAGCCACGCCGGGGTGTACAACCTGGTCAGCATGTACGGCGCAACCGAAGAGCTGTGGTTCCCCGAGTGGGAATTCCGCGGAACACCGTGGACAAATCCCAAGATGTACGCCAAATGGTCTCCCCATCGATTCGCGGCCAAGTTCTCGACCCCGACCCTTGTGTCGGCGGGCGAACTGGACTTCCGCGTGCCGGTAACCCAGAGCATGGAGTTGTTTACCTCGCTCCAGCGTCGCAAGATCCCCTCGAAGTTTCTCTACTTCCCGGATGAAGGCCACCTCATCCTGAAGCCGCAGAATGCGCGTTTCTGGTATTCTGAAGTCCGGAAATGGTTTGACAAGTACCTGAAGTAAGCGCGCCGGTGGAGCTCCGCCGGCGCGAAAAACAGCGCCCGCCGGAATCCTGCTCGTGATCGCCCTGCAGAACATATCGGTTCGATTCAGTGAGAAGTTCCTTTTTCAGAACGCCTCCCTTCACATCGGCACGCGCGACCGTATCTCCATC
>JALUUP010000451.1 GCA_027021285.1 Bacteroidota bacterium
TCGAGACTTTGAAAATCGGCACGTAGTGCTCCTCCACGAAGACCTCCTCGCCGGTGCGGGGATTGCGGGCAACCCGTGCCTTGCGTTTTTTGATCTTGAAACTTCCGAATCCCCTGATCTCGATGCTGTATCCTTCCTTGAGGGCCTCACTGACGGTGGCCAGGAAACCGTCCACCACTGCCTCCGTTTCGACCTTGGTCAGGCCGGTTGCCGACGCGATGTTGTCCACAATATCTGCTTTCGTCAATGTTGTATCTCCTGCTCTGGTTAACTCAATGCCTCAATCTGTATTGAATATCGAAGGTTGGCGCCAGGGACGAGCCGATGTCCTTCAACTCCGACGTCTTGACGCCGGTGAGCTCTTCGAAAAATGAAAGGCGGCGGCGCTTGCGTATGATTCGCGGTTCTCCCGTGATCTTCCCCAGTCGCGCGGCGAGGGCGATGGCGTCTTCGTACGTCCCGACGCTGTCGATCAACCCGATGGAAACCGCTTGCGATCCCGTGTACACCCTGCCATCGGCGATGCGACGCACGGAATCTTCGGAGATGCCGCGTTCGTGTGCCACCGCGTTTACGAACTGGCCGTACACTTCGTTGATTGTGCGCTGCCAGTATTCCTTCTCGGCGTCGGTCATCCGGCGCCAGGGGTTCCCGAGGTCCTTGAATTCCCCGGACTTGATCGTCGTCTGGCTGACCCCGATTTTTTTCATCAACTCGCCGGTGTTTATGAACTGTGAAACCACGCCGATGGAACCGGTGATGCTCCCCGGGTTGGCGAGAATCCTGGTGCCTCCCAGGGCCACGTAGTAACCGCCGCTCGCGGCGACCGAGCCCATCGATATTACCACGGGCTTGACCTCGCGGGTTTTTCGCAGCTCCTCGTACATTTCCTGGGAAGGGGCCACCGCGCCGCCGGGCGAGTTGATCCGGACGACGATGGCCTTGACAGACGAGCGCTTGCGGTAGCGCTTGCACAAGGAGACAAATTTCTCCGAGCTCGTGATGGGTGTCAGGAGTTCGATAACAGCGACAGCCCCGGAACCATTGCCCGTAACCTCTTCATCCTCGTCAAACGCGCCGCGGAAACTTCCGGAGATGGCCGCGGTGAACATGAAGACCGCCACTGCGAAGATGAGGATCGCCATCCCCAGAAATCCGGCAAATATGCCCAGTATCCACTTGCTTGAATTGCTCATCAGTATCTCGTTCCTCCGTAACTTATTACGGATACGTAAGTTACGGAAATGAAATCATAAAGTCAACGAAAAACGGTGGTTTACGTGTATTTCATGAATTTCTTCTTGAATTATATTGTTATAATACGAGGGCATTCTTACTTTTTTGAAGCAGCATGTAGTAATTATTACAAGAGATAACAATGCGATCTTTTTCTTTCCGGCTCTCTTTTCTTTCCCTGCTCCTCGTATTTGGCTTCTGCGCTGAAGCTTCCGGGGGGGAATCCGGCCGGGTGCGTCTGCCGTCCGAAGGGTATCGTGTGGAGTACGAGATGTTTCTTCAGCAGGCCCAGGTTCGCGGGGAGAACCTGGCGCAATGGAAGCGGTTCCAGCAGGAGCACGGCACGTGGAGCGCGATCTGGAACCCGCTGATCCTGAATCCGCACAGAGCCTGGGGAGAAGGATACCAGATCCCAGGTTATGTTTTCATCAATAAATACAACGCCGAAGCGGCTGCACGGACGTTCCTTCGTTCCTTCCGGGATTTGCTTCGCTGTGACCCGGAACAGCTCGCGGTGACCAGCGTCTCCACTTACGGCGGAAAGTGGCTCGTGCATTTCCAGCAGCGGTACAAGGGACTGCCGGTCTTGTTTTCCGAGGTCATCGTGCACATGACCGAGCGGGGAAGGGTGTACCTCTTCGGGTCGGATTTTCGCCCCAGGATCGAGCTCGACGTTACGCCGACCTTTGCGCCCGGTCACGCCGCGGTCATGGCGTTCAATGGATTGGGCGTACGACCCGATATCGCCCTCGCGGGTGAAGGCGAGCTCGCGGTCATGCCGGTGACATCGGAGGAGGGGGAAACCGTTCATCTCGTGTACCATTTTTTCGTTGACCAGGACGACCTGCACAAGTGGGAAACATGGGTGGACGCGCATACGGGCGAGGTGCTGTGGCGGTACAACGTTGTCATGGACGGCATCGGTGGCAAGGTGACGGGAAGAGCGCACTCGGTGAAAGTGACGGATACCGAAGTCTCCAAGAACATGCCGCATTTGCAGGTGCAGGTGGGAACGGCGAACGTGTACACCGATTCGGTCGGAAATTACAACGCCAATGTCACGACGTCGTCCACCGTCACAGCCCGGTTGAGAGGGAAGTACGTCAACGTCCTTCGCCAGGACGCGCCCAGCGCGTCGTTTACGACCACGGCCAGCAACGGCTCCACGGTGAACATCGTCTGGAACAACTCCAACAGCCACAGCGCCGAGCGCAACGCGTACTACCACGTCAACGTCGCCCATGACTATGTCACTTCGCTGGATCCGCAGGTAACGGGCTTGAATTACCGGATGAATTGCAAGGTCAACGTGAACAACGTCTGTAACGCTTTCTGGGACGGGAGCGGCGTGAATTTCTTCCGCTCGGGGAAGGTCGGCGGACGAACGTGCGCCAACACGGGCGAGATGCCCGATGTGATCTACCACGAATACGGGCACGGCGTCAACACGAAGGTGTACATCCAGTTCGGCAGTCCTCAGGGGATGAAAAACGGCGCTCTCCAGGAAGGGATGGCCGACGTATTTGCGGCCTTCATCCAGGACAACAGCAAGATCGGCAAGGGCTTCTTCGGTCCGGGAACAATCATGCGCGATATCAACAACACCCGGAAATACCCGGACCACGTGACGGGAAGGGTGCACGACGACGGTCTCATCATCGGCGGCGCGTTTTGGGATACGCGCAAGCGCATCGGCCTGGCGAGAGCGGAATACGTGGCGCAGTTCGCCAAGCACTCCGTTCCCGACGACAACAACCTGGGCCGCGCCTTCGCGGAGTACTTCATCGCCACGCTGGAGGCGGACGACAACGACGGCAACCTGGCGAACGGCACGCCGAACTCGGCCAAGATCGCTGAGGCGTTCGCCATCCACGGTATCCCCGCGTCGGTTCTCAGCATTTCGCACACGCCGGTTCCGGACAGCCCGGCAAACACGCCCATCCCCGTTTCGGCGGAAGTGAAATCGGGTTGGAGCGAGATCAAGGTTTCGAAAGTGCGGGTGTATTATTCCACGGGGTCCGGGTACACGGCGGTCGAGCTTTCGAACACCGGGGGCAACACCTGGTCGGGCGACATCCCCGGATTGCCCGCTGGCTCGTTCGTCGATTACTACATCGAGGCCCAGGAGACCTGGGGCAGCAAACTATCCTATCCGCCGGGCGCGCCGGCGAACCACCTGTCCTTCCTGGTCGGATTTCAACAGGCGTTTTTCCACGATTTCGAATCGGACCAGAATTGGAAAGGAGGCGTCCAGGGAGACGACGCCCTGACCGGCAGGTGGATACGCGACGTTCCCATTCCGACGTTCGTTTCGACGCAGCCCGTGCAGCCGGGAGCCGATCACACCGCGAGCGGCACCAAGTGCTACGTTACGGGCAACGGTACGCCGGGGGGGCAGCCGGGTGAAAACGACGTGGACGAGGGAAAAACGACGCTGGAATCGCCCGTGTTCAATGCCTCCACGTACAACGTTCCGGTCATTCGCTACTGGCGCTGGTTCTCCAACGACCTGGGAGCGGCACCCGGAAACGATCCGTGGGTCGTGCAAATATCCTCCGATGGCGGTTCCAACTGGGTCGATCTCGAAAATACCAAGGCGGCCATGAACGCGTGGATTCCCCGCATGTTCAAGATCGCCGATTACGTAACGCCGACGGCGAACATGAAACTCCGGTTCATCGCCCGCGACCAGGACCCGCAATCGCTGGTGGAAGCGGCGGTGGACGACGTCGAGCTGTTGTACGTGACGATCGTCCCGGTTGAGCTGGAATCCTTCAGCGCGGCGCGATCCGGAACGGGTGCGCTCCTGCGCTGGACCACCGCGGCGGAAACGAATAACTTCGGGTTCGAAATCCAGTACCGCCTTCTCGACGGCGATTGGCAACGGGCCGGTTTTGTTTCAGGCTCGGGCACGACCACGGAACCGCGTCAATACTCGTACACGATACCGGAAGCTCCCGACCGGGATTTTTTCGTCCGCTTGAAGCAGATCGACTTCGACGGGGCCTACGAACTGCTTCCGGAGCGCTTCGTTCCAGCGGCAGGAGGACGAACAGGGCTCTTGCCCGGATACCCGAACCCGGTGACAGGCGGGGAGAATGCCGCGACGATCCGGTACTTCCTTTCCGAGCCGATGCTTGTTCGAATTGAAATCGTCGATTTGCTGGGGAAAACGCGTATTATTGCATTGAATGCGGAAAGGAACGGCGGTTTCCACGAATTGCCGGTCACGTTCACCGGTATGCCTTCAGGCACCTACCTGGTGAGAATGTTCACGAAAAACGGCGTTTTTCACCGAATTCTAAAGATCCTCCGGTAATTTCACCTCCTGACATTCGACCAGAGGCGGCTGGCGGGCCGCCTTTTTTTGTTGAAATATTTACCAGGCCACGGGCAATGGCTTGAAATTATTGCAACGCAAAGAACGCGGATTATTCTCTCAATCTTGTTAAAGCGGCTTAAAATCGCCTTTTTTTTTGACTATGTGTTGTGGCGTAGTAATTGATGAATGAGGGCAGGAAAATGAGAACGAAGAATAAATACAGGTAGATTTCATGCTGCAACACTCAGAAACACCGAATTTGCATGACCTGCAAACGGAACGGTTGAAAGCGCTCGGAGCGACGACGATAGAAGAACTACGCAAGATCATCAAGTCGGCGCGAGAAACGGAGAACCACGAGCTGAAGCGCCGGAACACCTTATTTTTATCCTCTTTACGGGCGAGTTGCATCGATCCGGTCGAAATAATCCAGGATTCACCGCTCATGCAGCACGTGGCGGGCATCGCCAGGCGTGTTGCCCAAAGCAATGAACCGGTGTTGATCCTGGGTGAAAAAGGAACGGGCAAATCGAAGCTGGCGAAGTACATTTTCCAGATGAGCGATCGAAAAGACAGGATTTTTATCGAGTACAACTGCGATCTCACCGATGAGATTCAAAACGCCATCGGGATTTTCGGACGGGCCGCCACCTCTGCCAATAATTACCACCGCGTGTACGGCGTGCTGGAAACCGCGCACCACGCCACGTTGGTGTTGAAAAGCATCGACGCCCTGTCCTATCTCTTGCAGCTCCAGCTCCTGGATTACATCCAAACCGGGAGCTTCATCAATATCGAGGGCAAGATCCCGCATACGAGTTTTGTTCGCCTGCACCTTACCGCGTCCGTAACACCGGAGCAGCTCGAAGAGAGCGGCGTGTTGCATCGCCAGCTCTGGAACCGTCTTCGCGACAACGTGATCGTTTTGCCCCGGCTTGTCGAGCGCATGCAGGATATCCCGGGATTGGTTGCGTTGTTCTACAGGCACAGGGTCCCGGACAGACGGGTCGCCCGCTTGAGCGACGAGACGGCCGCGTTGCTGGAAAGCTATTCCTGGCCGGGGAACGTGCGCGAGCTCTTTCTCGTGCTCGACCGCGCCCTGATGCTGTCACAGGATGAGGAGATAAAGCCGGATGTCCTCCAGCGTGTTCTCGGCGAACACATCGATCGGACGAAGTCCGTGAAGGATATTCATCTCGAGGATATTTATACCACCGCCGGAACGAACTTGAAGGAACTCAAGACGGAACACATTCGCTCTGTGCTGCGAAGCGTGGGATGGGACAAGAAGAAAGCCGCGGAAATCCTCGGTGTAACGACGCGCACGCTGACCGAGAAGATCAAGGAATTCCAGGCGCAACACCCGGAAGACATGCCGGAAACCCATTAAGATGTCAGTGCTTCGGTTTGCGCAATGCGAGCCGGAGCGGCTTCCCGTCGCACGAGGGGATATCGATACCAAGAAGTTTTCCAACCGTGGGCGCGAGCGATGCGATCCCGGCGGCGCCACGGTAGGTGCCCCGTTTCAACCTTGGTGAAAAGAAAATGAGCGGGACGTGTGCGTCGTAGCCGTACGGGCTGCCGTGACCGGTTCCGGTTGAATCGTTGCCGTACGTAAAGACCCATCCTTTTCTCTGGACGATGTAATAGTCGCCGCTGCGCTCCGGGTTGAACATCAGCCGGACGGAGCGGTTTCTCTTTGTCGGTCGTTGCAGGTCGGTGCGGGAATACACGGCGGCGATTCCCTTGATCCCGAGCATTTCCCCTCGAAATACCTTCTCGAATTCCGGTAACGAGAGGCCCTTCTCGGCCAGGACCCTGCGGTCCAGGTAGAAGTTCGGAAACGATACGGCCCTGAACCAGCGTTTTCCCCGCGGCGGTTTGCCGAACGCGCTGTCCAGCGCCCGGGTAACGCGTTTGAACTCCGTGGAAAAAAGGCGGCCTGCTTTCCGCCCGCGCTTCTGCTCGTGTTCCGGGATCGGCGCAACGCCGTGATCCGCGGTCAACACGACCAGGCAGTTCGACAGGCCCACCGCGCGCTGGAGCAGCGTCATCAGGGAAGCGATGTCGCGGTCGGTGCGCACGCAGGCGTCCATGATTTCACGGCTGTCGGGACCCCAGGTATGCCCGATATAGTCGATGCTGGAAAGCGAGATCATGAGAAGGTCGGTGTATCCGCGCATGCCCAGTTTCTCCGTGAGCACGGCCATCTCCGCCGCTTTGACGACGAGCTGGTTGGAAAACGGCGTGAACCGGAAAGCGCTGTAGAAGTCAGATCCCGGCTTGCTCAGGCCCGCGTTCAGTGGATGGGGAAACGTTCTGCCGAGTCCGAAAGGATTTCCCTCGTACGGAACATCGTCCGCGTCGCACCGGGAGTAGCTCTTTTCCGGCAACAGGTAGTTCCATTCCTTTCCGAAAAACGTGTCAGGGATGCGCATGGCGTTCAGCGCCTCGATCCAGACCGGCACCTTCTCCATGTAGTAGCTCGAGGTGATCAGTTTCCCGGTGCGCGATGAATACCAGAACACCTCGTCGGGTTTCTTTCCGCCCATGAGAATGGCGGCGCGATCCTTGATGGAAATGCTGATCACCCGCGATTGGTGACTGGCCGCCTTGAGGTAATCCCCAAGCCCCGGCACGAGGAGGTTGGCGGGCGAGCGCTGCCCCTCCCTGGCCATGCCTTCGCTGCCCACGAGCCTGGCGGTCGGGTCCAGGACGCAGTACACGGATCGT
>JALUUP010000452.1 GCA_027021285.1 Bacteroidota bacterium
GAGGCGCCTGTAATCGTGTCCCGGTCCGGGAATGGTTCGACCGGCGGTCTTGCTCAAAATAAATACAAGCTCGACGGGCAACAACACCGCGGAGAAAGAACCGCGATGCTTTCTTGGTGTGCGGAGGCGGCGACGGGAGTGTTTCCATGATAAAAAACATCCCCTGCGCGAAGTTTCCACGCAGGGGATGAAGGAGGAACGGCACGAGGTACGATTACTTGGGCATGCGGAACGCGATAAAGAGGGTTCCGTCCCGTCGATGGATAAAGAACAGGATGGATTCACCGGGTTCGGCTTTTTCCAGGCGTTTTCGAAACTCGCCCGCCGTGAAAACCGGTTTCTGGTTCACGCTCTGTATGAGATCGCCTTCCTGGATACCCGCTTCCCAGGCAACGCCGCCGCGTGTAATGCGGGTGACGACCACGCCCTTCATGTTATCGGGAAGGTTGTACTTCTCGGCCAGCGACCGGTTGACCGTCTGGACCGTCATGCCGAGTTTCTTCATCACGCTCTCCTCGGTCTCCGGGGCGGCAGTGTCTTCCGGTAGTTCCGCGATGGTCACTTCCAATGTTTTGTTTTTTCCGTTCCGCAGAATACCGAATGAAACCTTGGTGCCCGGCGTGGTCCTGGCGACCCGGTTGCGCAGGCCGGTAACGTTGCGGACTTTTTTCCCGTCCATGGTCAGGATGATGTCGCCTTCCTTGAAACCCGCTTTCGAAGCCGGGCTGTCCTTGACAACTTCACCCACCAACACGCCTTCTTTTCCCGGCAGATCCATGGCCTCGACGATGGCGTCGTCCAGGTTCTGGATACGAACGCCCAGCCAGCCCCGGGTGACCTTGCCGTATTCGATGAGTTGCTCCATGATGACCTTGGCCATGCTGGACGGTACGGCGAAGCCGATGCCCTGGTAGCCCCCGGTCCTGGAAGCGATGGCGGTGTTGATTCCGACAACTTCGCCGTTGACGTTAAGCATGGGACCGCCGGAATTGCCCGGATTGATGGCGGCATCGGTCTGGATGTAATCCTCGTAGTCGGCCAGTCCGACGTTGGATCGTCCCTTGGCCGAGATGATCCCGGCTGTGACGGTATGCTCGAGGTTCTCGCTCAGGGGCGAACCGACGCACAGCACCCATTCGCCGATGCGCAGCTTGTCGGAGTCGCCGAGCTTGGCGGCCTGGAGACCGTCTTTGTCGATCTTGATGACGGCGATATCCGCCTTCGGGTCCGTTCCGACGATTTTCGCTTCCACGATCTGGTTGTCAAAGAGCCGGACCTTGATTTTATCCGCGCCGCGGACAACGTGGTTATTCGTCAGGATATAACCGTCTTCCCGGACGATGACTCCCGACCCCAGCGCCCGTTGATGCATTTCGCCCTGTGGAGGAAAGAACCGTTTAAAGAAATCGTCGCCGAAGAATTCCCGGAAGGGATCGTTGTCTCCGAACGGGGTGATGTGGGGCACCTGTTGCTTGATCACCCGGTCGGTGAGAATGGTGACCACCGACGGAAGGATCCCTTCCGCCACGTCGGAAAACGCCTGGCTGAATTCCTTCAGGTTCGTGATGGGTTGCTGGGTAGCGTCGAGAATAGCGCTCGGCGCTTTCGCGTTCACGCTCAGGGGCAACTGGAATCCCGCGCCGATCAGGAGCCCGATTACAATCCCGGCGACAAGTCCGAGCCCGATGAACATTTTCCTGTTCCTTGTCATGAGTAGTCCTCCTTTGTGTTAGTCATGATACCTTAGTTTGCCATGGGAAGATGGGACTCGATGTCCCGTTTGAGCTGCTCGTACGAGTGCGCGCCGGTCAGCCGCATCAGTTCATGTCCCTTCCAGAACAGCATGATCGTAGGTATGCTGCGAATGTTGTATTTCGCGGCAATGTGCGGCTTGCGGTCCACGTTCACTTTTACCGTCAGCAGGCGACCGGCGTTTTCGCGGGCGAGCCGGGAAATGGTCGGCGACACCACCCTGCACGGCCCGCACCACTCCGCCCAGAAATCGACCAGTACCGGGAGATCCGAGTGCGTGATCAATTCTTCGAACGATCTTGGCAGCGTCTTCGTCGTCATGATTTTCTCCTTACCGAATTACTTCCGGTTCGATGATGTCTTCGTCTTCCACTCCATCCGATGTTGAAACTCCCGGTTCCCCGGTGTGCCGGAACGTGATTCCGTTATCATCGGCGTCCACCGTGATGCGGGTTCCGCGCGTGATACCCGTGCGCAGGATCTCCGCCGACAGCGCGTTGACCACTTCCTTGAGAATCAATCGTTTCAAGGGACGCGCGCCGAACACGGGATCGTAGCCTTTGTCCGTGAGATATTTCCTGGCTTCGTCCGTCAATTCGGCCGTCAGACCCTGGCGCTGCAACGGTTCCTGCACCAGGCGCCTGAACTGGATGTCCACGATCCGGTAGATGTCTTCCTTGGTCAAGGGGTGGAAGACGAGGATCTCGTCCACGCGGTTCAGGAATTCCGGGCGGAGGCGTTTCTGCAGCATCGTGAAAATATCCGACCGGACCTGCTCGTAGATTTCTTCCCTGTTGTCATCACGTATGTGACGAAATTCTTCCATGATATGTTCTGCGCCCAGGTTCGAGGTCATGATCAGGATCGTGTTCTTGAAGTTGACCACGTGCCCCTTGCTGTCGGTCAGGCGTCCCTCGTCCAGCACTTGCAGCAGGATGTTGAACACTTCCGGGTGCGCCTTCTCGATTTCGTCCAGGAGCACGACACTGTACGGCCTGCGCCGCACGGCTTCGGTCAACTGCCCGCCTTCCTCGTAGCCCACGTATCCGGGCGGCGCTCCAATCAGGCGTGACACGTTGAATTGCTCCATGTACTCCGACATGTCAATCCTGATCACGGCTTTTTCGTCGTCGAACAGGAACTCCGCCAGGGCGCGCGCCAGCTCCGTCTTGCCCACGCCGGTCGGCCCCAGGAAGATGAACGATCCGATGGGCCGATCCTGGTCGCTGAGCCCGGCCCGCGAGCGGAGAACCGCTTCCGAGACGGCCTGCACGGCCTCGTCCTGTCCGATGACCCGCTGGCGCAGCCGCTCGGGCATGTGGAGTATCTTTTCCCGCTCGCTCTCCAGCATGCGGGACACGGGAATCCCGGTCCATCGCGACACGATGTCCGCGATGTCGTCTTCCCGCACTTCCTCCTTGAGCAACGCTCCGTGCTCGTGCAGTTCCTCGAGCTTGAGGTTCAACTCTTCGAGTTTTTTCTGCAGCGAGGGGAGTTTGCCGTACTTGAGCTCGGCCGCGCGATTGTAATCCCCGTTGCGTTCCGCTTTTTCCGCCTCGATCCTGGTCAACTCGATTGCTTCCTTGGTGCCCTGGATGTTCTTGATGACGTCCTTCTCGATTTCCCACCGATGCTTCATGCCCGCGTAGTGTTCCTTGAGATCGGCCAGTTCTTTTTGAAGTTGCGCGAGTTTCTCTTTGGAAGAAGCGTCCGACTCCTTCTTCAGGGCCACCTGTTCGATTTCAAGCTGCTTGATACGGCGATCGATTTCATCCATTTCTTCAGGCATGGAATCGATCTCGGTGCGAAGCCGCGCCGCCGCCTCATCCACCAGGTCGATGGCCTTGTCAGGCAGGAAGCGATCGGTGATGTACCGGTTCGAGAGCGTCGCCGCCGCTACCAGGGCCGAGTCGGCGATGCGGACGCCGTGATGGAGTTCGTATTTTTCTTTCAATCCGCGGAGGATGGAAATCGTGTCTTCGACGCTGGGCTGATCCACGAAGACCTGCTGGAACCGCCGTTCCAGGGCCTTGTCCTTCTCGATGTACTTGCGGTACTCGTCGAGCGTCGTCGCGCCGATCATGCGGAGCTCGCCGCGGGCCAGCATGGGTTTGAGCATGTTCCCCGCGTCCACGGCACCCTCGGCGGCGCCCGCGCCGACGATCGTGTGCAGCTCGTCGATAAAGAGAATGATGCGCCCGTCGGATTCCACGATTTCCTTTAGCACAGCCTTCAGGCGATCCTCGAACTCGCCGCGAAATTTCGCGCCCGCAATGAGGGAACCCATATCGAGCTGGAAGACGGTCTTGTCCTTCAGACCTTCCGGCACGTCGCCGTTAGCGATGCGCTGTGCGATGCCTTCGACGATGGCGGTCTTGCCCACGCCGGGATCTCCCACCAGCACGGGATTGTTCTTGGTGCGCCGGGACAGGACCTGGATAGCCCGCCGGATTTCATCGTCGCGCCCGATCACCGGATCGAGCTTGCCGCGCCGGGCGAGGTCCGTAAGGTCCTTGCCGAACCGCTTGAGCGCCTGGTATTTCTCTTCGGGGTTCTGGTCGGTTACCCGTTGGGAACCACGAATGCTTTGCAGCGCTTTCAGGATCGCTTCGCGGCTCACGCCATGGCGCGAGAGAATTTCCGCGCTCTTGCCGCCGCGCTCTCCTGCGATGGCCATGAGCAGGTGCTCCGTGCTTACGTACTCGTCTTTCAGAGACTGCATTTCCTCTCCGGCCCTGGCGAGGACTTTTTCCAGGCGCGGTGAAAGGTAGGTCCGCGATTTCTGGCCGCCATAGGCTTTTGGAAGGGAATTCAACAGGGTCTCAAGGGCGGTGTGTATCGCCTCCACGTCGCCGCCGATTTTCTTGATGACCGACGCCGCAACGCCCTCGCGGTCCTGGAGCAGGGCCAGAAGAAGGTGCTCGACCTCGATTTCCGGGTTGTTTCGTTCCAGGGCGAGGTTTTGCGCCGCCGCCACTGCTTCTTGTGCTTTTACCGTGTATTTTTCAAATGTCATTGCATCACCATCCTTTTATGTGTAATGTTTTTTCTCATTCTAGAATTTCATTCCCAGCGATTTCGCCAGTTTCCTGATCAATTCCTTCTGCTCGCTCGTGAGATTTGAGGGAATGGTCAAATGTGTTTTAATGTAAAGATCGCCGGCGCGCCCGCCCTGGGAAAACCCCATGCCCCGCACGCGCAAGACCGACTCCGGCTGGGTTCCCGCCGGGATGCGCACGTTGATGCGTTTTCCGGACGGTGTTCGTACGCGCATCTTCGAGCCAAGCAGGGCCTGCGCAATGTTGATGGGAATATCCACGTAGGCGTCAAGGCCCTTGCGTTTGAAGAACGGATCGGAAGTCGGCGCCGGTTCTTCGTCGAGTTCCGGGCCGAACCGGAATTCATACGTTTGCTGTCTTGGTCTGGCGGTGGAACGCCGTCCGGTTGTTCTTGACCTGCTTCGACTGGTGAATCCGCCGAAGAGGTTGGAGAAAATATCCTCCAGGGGGGAATTGCCGAACCCCCAGTTGAAGGAAGAATCCTCGCTTCCGACGTGTTCTCCGCCGAATTGACGCATGAATTCCTCGTACGACATGGTACGCGTTTTGCCGAATCCCTGCGCGTTCAAGCGTCGTAGTTCATCGTATTTTCGGCGTTTTTCCGGATCACGCAAAACCTCGTAAGCTTCGCTGATATCCTTGAACCGGCTTTCCGCCGTCTTGTCGCCGGGATTCTTATCCGGATGATATTCCTTGGCCAGCTTGCGATACGCCGTTTTTATTTCGTCAGCGCTCGCGTTTTCCGAAACGCCCAATATTTCATAGTAATTTTTCTGGTACATTCTCTTTCGCTTTTAGAAGTAAAAGTAATCGTCGTCAAGGTACGTGCGCAGCGCCGACCAGCCACGGTTCTTTCGCAGCCGCCACGCCGTCACCCAGATGGAAATCCCGGTGGCGACGAAGAATGCCGCTACCATGAAGACGAGTACTTCAGGGAGCAAGACCGTGATGATTCCCATCAGTACGAAGTTGAGACCAAGCAAAACCAGAAACCACAGTGAAGATGTATACGTTCTGTCAAACATCCGTCGTTTCATCATCGTGCTCACCTCCTTTCATCAGGTTTTCCTGATTTTCACTCTGGATTAACGCAAGACCTGTGCCAGGCTTTGAGATGGTCGAAAGTAGAGAAAAAAAACCATGTTTGGTACAGCATTGCACTAACGTGCGAAATCCTGTCAGGGTCCTGGACAACGTTCCCTGACAAGATATCAGGCTGTTGTCGGGGCATGTGTTCATTTAGCTTGATTTCAACGGGTTTGAAATTGGCACGGGAAATGATTCATCCTGGAGCGGAAAAACGAACCGAAAACCAAACACAGAAAAGGAGGTGACTGACTATGATGACCTTAACTCGCTGGAACCCGGTGAATGATCTTCTCAACCTTCAGCGTGAAATGAACCGGTTGTTGACGGGATTCACTCCGAAACGGTTAGACGAAGACGATCTGGATTCGGCAGTGTGGAGCCCGGTCGTTGATATTGTGGAAGACAATGACAATTACGAGTTGCGTTTCGATCTGCCGGGAGTTGATAAGAAAGACGTGAAGATGAACTTCGCGGACAATACACTTTCCATCAGCGGTGAGCGGAAATCGGTCGAAGAGAAGAAAGACAGCACCTGCCATCGCATCGAGAGGGTGTACGGCAAGTTCTATCGTTCCTTCACCTTCCCGACCAATGTCGATGCGGAGAAGATCAGCGCGTCGTACAAGGATGGCGTTCTGACCGTGACCGTGCCCAAGGCCGAAGAGAGCAAACCGAAACAGATCGTCATCAACTAATAGCTCCTTTTCACATAGATCAATTCGACGGCCCGCGAAAGCGGGCTTATTTATTTCAAGTTCGATGTTACGGGTCAGAGGTTTTAGGTTGGCGATTCTTCGTTTGTGCGGTTAGGGTTAGAACGTTAAAACGTTCGAACGTTTTACCTGGCCTGATTCTAATCACAAGTCCCGGTTCTTCTCATGCGCGGTCTGTGGGGCAGTCAGCGTCATTCCCGCGAAAGCGGGAATCCAGGAATTTGCAACTTCCTTTAGCACGCAGCATCTGATAAACCGTAAATAATTCGCCAGTTCTTAAAAAATTTCAATTTTCAAATTTCAAATCCTTCCTGTCGTCTGTGGTCTGTCGTCTGTGGTCTGGTGTCCGTGGGGCAGTCAGCGTCATTCCCGCGAAAGCGGGAATCCAGGAATTCGCATACTCCCTTCTATCTCATCAAAATCATTTTCCTCGTAATCGCCCCTCCTTCCGCTTCGAGGCGATAGTAATATACCCCTCCCGGCAGACTCCCGGCCCTGAATAACCGGTAATGCGTTCCGGCTTCCAGGCGCCCTTCCTCGATCTTCACCACTTCCTTCCCAAGCACATTGAATATTTTCAGTGTGACTTCGGCGTCCCCGGAAAGAGTGAACATGATGTTTGTCGCGTCCATCCCCGACGAGGATAGCTCGCCGAACGGGTTCGGATAGTTCTG
>JALUUP010000453.1 GCA_027021285.1 Bacteroidota bacterium
AAATCGAAAAAGATATTGTTGATTCTTTGGGCCAGTTCTTTTCGCAGCATACCGGCCAGGGAAGTGATAACGATGTCCACGGTGCGCTTGGTGATGGAGGTATCGCGCAGGTCCACGTTTTGCGAAGTGGGGTAGTATCCCGGTTTCTCGGCGTAGTAACCGTACAGCCGTCCTTGGGCGAGAGTTATGAAGTACTTTCCGTCCGCGGGATCGCTTCGCACTTCTCCGATTGTCTTGCTCTTTTCCAGATCCTCCCATCGCACCACCGCGTTCGGAACGGGGTTCCCATCTTCGTCAAAGACGGTGCCGGAAATCGCCAGCACCTTCTTCTCCGGCTGCACTTCCTTGGGCAACGTGATGCGGTAGATGTCCCCGTGCCCGAGTCCGCCGATGATCGCCGAAGACGCGAAATATGCCACCAGCCCTGACGTGCTGACCTTGTATCCCCAGTCGTCGTCCGCGGTGTTGATTTCCTTCCCGAGGTTGACGGGAGTGGACCATTCCGTCCAGGAGTCTTCGTTCAGTCGGACGGATTTGAACACATCGAGCCGTCCGAAGCCGAGATGACCGTCGGAGCTGAAATACAGGGTTTTTCCATCCGCGTGCAGGAAAGGCGACCGTTCCGCGTACGGCGTGTTGATCACGGGCCCCAGGTTGATTGGCTTGGACCATCCATCACCCTGACGCACGACCACGTAAATATCGAGGTTTCCGGCCCACGACCCGTGGTACGGCTCTCGCCCTTTTGGATGATATTCCCCGATGCCCCCGGGGCGGTCGGAAGTGAAGAAAAACGCCTGTCCGTCCGCGGTAAAGTAGCCATCGGATTCGAAGTATTCCGTGTTGATGGGATAGGGGAAATGCTGGATCGAGGACCAGCCGTCCGCGGTTTTTTCGTAGTAGAAATTATCGCCGCCACCGAGATGTCCTTCGTAACCGCCGTAAAGAACGATGTATCTTCCGTCCGCCGAAATGCTGTTGATGCTTTCGTGTTCAGGCGAATTGATGGGTGCGCCGAGGTTCTTCGCCGGCTGCCATTTATTGTTCTCGAACGTAGACACCCAGATGTCGTTTCCTCCTTTTCCGCCGGGCCTGTCGTCGCTGGAAAAATAGATTTTCGTTTCATCGCCGCTTACGGAAGGTTTGAACTCGTTCGCCCGGGAATTAACGGCGTACCCGAGGTTCTTTACCCTGATCGGTCTCATGGGTGCTTTGAGCATGGCAAGGATGGAGTCGAATCGTCCCTGCATGTTAGGGAAACGATCCCGGTATTTTTCGTACACGTCGATAGCGTCTTTCCACCGCCGCCGGTTGATGTATTTTCCGGCGATCCGTTGCACCGCCACCCAGGCGTCTTCCGAGGGCGCGTATGCGCGCACGATGAAATCGAAATCGTCTTCGGTCGTGGATTCAACCAGAAGTTTCGAACTGTTGGAACAGCCCACCGCCATGACGGCAAGAACAAGAGTGGCGAGATAATGGAATGTTGTTGGTGTTTTCATTTGTCCGGCAGTTTTGTGAATGTCCTCTCTCAACCCACCAAGTTACTTTGACGCAGGTCATTTGACAATACCCATATATTTCTCCATTGAACGAACAAGGGTTTTTGTCAATGGAGCGTGTTTTCATGACGTTTGTGTGCGTCGCCGGAGTTTATGCCTGCGGAGTTACTACCTGGCGGTAGTATTTCTGTGCATCGATATTCGTGACAATGTAACGGATGTTCTCCTTGTCCCCCGGTTCGAAGACGGGCAATGCCCGCCATCCGTACTCGTCAAAAATTTTCAGTACTGCTTCCAAAGACGTCTCCGGCGTGACGGTTCGCACCGGTGTTATCATGATGTCCGCCGCAACAAAAGTCTCGTGCATATCGGTGGCGGTCAGGATATTTCGCACGTCTTCAAATTCGACGATCCCGGCGTACTTCCCCTCTTTGGTGACGACCACGTGGGCCTCGGCGTTGGAGTTTTCGAACAACGTCAGCACCTGGCTTATGGGCATGTCCATGGGGATGGTTTCGTGGACCGGTTGTATGATTTCCCGTATGGTCAGCGTGCCGGCGCTTGGCAGGTAAACGTAGGAACCAAGTTCCATCCCGGAACGGTGGAGGTAGTACGAGTAGATGGACGACTTGCTGAAGCGCTGGGAAATAATGGTCGCGATAACGGCTGTCAGCATTGCCGGAAGGATAATGCGATAGTCGTTCGTAATTTCGATAAGGATGAAGATGCCGGTCAGCGGCGCATGCAACGTGGCGGCCAACAACCCACCCATGCCTGCCAGGGCGTACGTACTGGGCGCGGAGATCAAGCCGGGAAAGAGCTGGTAGCACAGGAGACCGAATGCCGATCCAAACATGGCCCCCGATTTCAGCGCGGGGGCGAACGCGCCTCCTGTTCCTCCTGAGCCAAGTGTCAGCGACATGTGGATGGGTTTAAGCAGGGCGGCGATCAGCAACAGCCAGAACGGAAGCTCGCTGTACAGGGCGGAGTTGATGGGAGCGTAGGTCTGTTCCATGAGGATGGGGAAAAACATGACCAGAATGCCTGCCAGGAAACCGCCGGCGGCAGGGCGCAGTACAGGCGAAGGGGGAAGGTACTTCTCGCAAAAGTGCTCCACGGCGATGGTTGCCTTGAGGAAAAAAACGGCGAGAAATCCAATCAGGACACCGAGAATGATGAACATGAAAAATTCGTACAACTCGATGCTGGGATTGAGCGGGGCGTGCAGGAGCGAAATGTTGCCGTAATAGGAGCGGGTAATTGCCGTGGCGGCCACCGACGAAACAATGATGGGCGTAAACGTGCGAATGCGAAAATCGCCAAGAATCGCTTCCAGCGCGAAGAGCACGCCCCCGATCGGCGCATTGAATATTCCCGAGATGCCCGCGGACGCCCCACACGCGATGAGCATGCGCCCCCTGGTCTTCGAAAGACGGAACAGGTCGGTAAACGCCGATGCCACGGCGGCGCCGACGTGCACGATCGGACCTTCGCGGCCTCCTCCGCCACCGGACCCGATGCTGAAAGCGGCGCCCAGCATTTTTTGCAGGATCACGCGGCGGTGTATTCGCCCGCGACCGAACCGGGCGGCGAGGATTACCTCGGGGACCCCGTGGCCCGGCTGCGTTCGAAAAACGTAATGTTGCATCAGGCCGACAGCCAGCCCGCCGAGAGCGGGCACGAAGGGAAACAAGGCGTACTGCCACCATTGCATGCTACTGGCCAGCGCGAACAGGCTGTCAAATTTATCGCCCGCGTATTCCACGCACCAGTTGAAGGCGATGATGACCAGTCCGCTTACGACCCCGATGAGAGCGGCGGCGATAAGAAGAAGGGTGTCTCCGCGCAGGAAACGACGATAGTTTCCTGCAAGATATTCAGCTTGCGAAAAATACAGTCGGCGTAACCCGAGACCGATGTAGTTTAGAATCCGGCGCAACACATGCATGTTGCTAAAGATACACGTTCATTCAAGCGATTATCAAGCGCGAGGGAAATTTCTCTGATAGATAATAATAGGCGACGTGTTGCGAGGATTTGTCGTTACAATACGGTTTGAAGGATCGACACAGTTATTTGATGAGTTCACTCACCAGGAGAAAACCGATGAAAGCAAAATACGGAACGGAGATCTTCGGATTGCACAGGATGGGGCAGCCTCCGCCAAAGACAGCGCTTATCTTGCGGGATATGAAAAACCCCGCGATAGCTCCCGCGACGGCTCCCGAAATTGGTATGAGAACATTCATATCACATCATTGCTTTTCATGTTACGTGGTCGTTGAATTGCCCGTCTCGTCTGATTGTTTGTCTTTGGTCGAAATCAGCGCTTCATGAAGAAGATCGACCAGGTTTTTCTTCGCTTGTTCAGGGAACGTAGGTGAGTTGCTTCGAAACAGGCCGATCATCTTTTCCATGGAGTCACAATACGCGCTGCAGTGAGGGCATTCGGCGATGTGCTGTTTGACCGCCTGGCACTCCTTCGAATTCTCGTCTTCCCCGTGATGCCGGCAGATGTAACGCCAAACCTCGATACAGCTGATGTTGTGAGCATGCTCAGTCATGGAACTCCTCCGCAAAGTACGGTGTCAGGAAATTCCGCAGGAACGCGCGTGCTCTGTGCAGGCGGGATTTCACGGCTGGAACGGATAAATTGGTAATCTTGCTGATTTCATTGGTTGATAAACCCTCGATGTCTCGCAGAACGAAAACGATACGATAATCAGGAGAAAGTCGTTCAATTCCCTCGTCGAGCAGACGCCTGATTTCGCCTTGTTCCACCCGTGAAAGAGGCGATTCCTCCCACGGTGTAATGGTTTTCTCCGGCATCACCGATTCCTCTTCATCGAGGGAAACGAAGCGGTTGGCTTTTTCTTTTCGCGCCAGCATGAAACAGTGGTTGCTGACGATGGTGTACAGCCAGGTGCTGAATTTTGAGCGGTTGTCGAACTGGTGCAGCTTTTTCAATACGCTCAGGAATGTTTCCTGTGTCGTGTGCTCGGCTTTTTCCTGGTTCCGGCACACGTTGAAGGAGAACCGGAACACCATGGGCGCGAACTCCTCCACCAGTTTCTCCAGCGCGTGCTTGTCGCCGGACTTCGCTTTTTCAATGAGTTCGAACTCTTCCGCTCTTTCCATTTATTTGATGCTTCGGTTGCTCATTCGATTCAATGTAAAATAGAGAAATTATTCCAATCCGCGTGGAGAGGGTTTCGAATTAATGGGTGGAAAGAGTAGTTTCGAAAGAGACATTGTTGTGCTTTACCAGGGAGAATGTATGAAACCGGTCGTGTACCTCTTGTCGATGGTCGCAATATTGCTCATGGTGTCAGGGTTGCTGACAGCCCAGCCTCTCGAACCGACACGCACGTTCGATTTGAACGCCATGCGCGGAAATCCCTTTCCCAACGCGCTCAAGCTGTTTGATGTCGCCGTGGATAACTGGCGGGGACTGTCGTATTCTTCACCCATCATGACCAGGAATTACCCGGTCATCGACATCAACGCGGGCAAGGAAGTTAAAACGGTCGAGGCGCCGTTCACGACGAAATTTGAAATCGTATCGCTCGACGTGAACCCGGTGAACGGGTTTCTCATCATGAAACCTAACGATCTGAACAAACGCTTGATCATCCTCGATCCGAAGTCAGGGAACACGGTTTCTACGTTCGACAATCCCGCCGGAAAGCCGTTCGCGGGTCTTGTCGTCGATGCCCGGGAGAACAGGGTGTTTATTACGGACGGTTCGCCGCTGATTCGGGTTATGGACGGCGAAACATTCACACAGGTCGATTCCATTGTCGCGGGAATTCCCTGTGGCGGGCTCGCAATCGACAGCCTCAGGCAAGAGCTCATCGTGGCATCCCGGCAGCCCGTGGGCGGCAAGACCATGGTGCGCACGTTCAGCCTTTCGGATTCGTACCGCGAACTCAGGAGCCTGTCGTATCCGGCCACGGAACCGTTCGGGCGGGTGTACGTCGATGACCTGGTCACGCACCACCTTGCCTTGGTCGGGACGCACAAGGTGATGCTCCTCGACGACAAGGGCATCCTGTATCGAACGGTCGAGATCGCGGGCGGAGTACAGGATGTGGACATTTGTGCGCGGGCCAGCACGCTGTTTATCGTCGATGGAAGAGGATTCTCGGAAGAAGGCGAACATGGCGAGACCGGAAAAATTCATTGGATCGATTTGAAATCCGGCGGGCAGGATTCGTTGCGGGCGGGTCAGCACGTGAAGCATTTTGCCGTGTACCAGAGGGAGGCCAAGCTCGTTCTGAACAGCGCTCATTCCAACCACGTGGTCATCATCGATTGTTTCAGCAAGGCGGTGGAGGCCAGGGTTGACGTCGGCGAGAGCGCAGAAAGCCTGGCATTGAACGCCGACGGCACCACGCTCTACATCGCCGATCGTCTCGGTGACGAGAACGGCATTGCGCGGGTGGGCCTGTCCGACAACCGGTTGATGATGTTGCGCTCGGGCAACTGGCCGGTTATGATCGCTTACGATGCCGGACTCCGGGCGCTGTTTTCCATCGATCACCTGCAAAGTTCGCTGTCCGTGTTCGACGAGGGCGAAGTGCTCCCAAGCGATACGATCGATATTCCGGGTGTGCCTGAAGCCCGCACCGACGCGCTGTCTCATTTGTATCTCGAACCGACCACGCATACACTTCTCGTATGCATCCCTGAAGCGGAAACATGGGCCCTGGTGGACGGAAACACCCGCGCTGTCACAAGGACGGGTAACGTGGACGGCTATACGTACGGCGATTATGGCGGTGTCGGGTATCTCCAGGGCGTTATCGCCGCTGACGTGGAGAATTTTTTCATCCTCCGGCTGGCGGAGAAAATGCTGAACATTTACGATCTGCGCGACGGGACCTTTCTCCAGGAAGTGAACCTGAAAACGCTTCCCTGGAAACGCATGCAAAACACGCTGGGGGATCTGCTCTGGTACGATTCCGTGGACAAAATACTGTATATTGGGCCGACACCATTCGACGTCCGGACGAGAAGACTGAGTTCCTTCATCATGCCCGGGAGCTCTCGTATCATCGGCAGGACCAGGGACAACAGGTACCTGGTAGGCTTGCAGGTGGACGACAGCGTGCGGGTCGTCTTGCACGAAACCAGGAACAAGCGCATTGCCAGGATTGCAAGTCTTTACCCCTTCTGGTATGGAACACCGGTGGTCTTGTTCGACCGCGAGCGTGATCGCTTGTTCACAGCCGAGTTCCAGTTCGCGATCGTGCGCGAGTACAACCTGGCGGGAATCACGTCCGTGCGTCGCGATCAACCCTCTCCCTCGTTTGAACTTGAATCGCCTTACCCGCAGCCCGTCGACCGGGGACAAGTCGCCACCGTGGATATGACTCTTGAATCACGAGGATCCTATGAACCGGTCGCGC
Organism: Bacteroidota bacterium; assembly: GCA_027021285.1. Taxonomy (GTDB): domain Bacteria; phylum Bacteroidota; class Ignavibacteria; order SZUA-365; family JAADGX01; genus JAADGX01. The sequence continues at coordinate 6,914 of JALUUP010000453.1, forward strand.
TCGAAGTGCTCGACGTCCTCGGTAGATCCGTTAAGGTTGTTGCGGCCGAAAGCGATGGGACCGGTTTCTTCCGCGTCCGGATACCCACGCGGGATCTCGCGCCCGGTATCTATTTCTACCGGTTGAAAGCGCCGGTTCACGGTGTCGTGCGGAAGCTGGTCGTTCGCTGATGCAACCTGTCGTTATGATGACACATTTTCCATTTTCATTCGTACACGTTTGCTTGTTGAATCTGCTCCGGTTTGCCGGGCAATCGATCTCGCACTTGTATTATAATCCGGAATGACTCCATGAAATTGCTTTTTCTCAGGCGGATCGCATCCCCGCGCCGCTTACCCGTGCATTCTTT
>JALUUP010000454.1 GCA_027021285.1 Bacteroidota bacterium
AGCACGCGCTCCAACCTTCGGTCGGCCTCGTCGGTGCCGTCGGCAACGATCACCATACCGGCGTGCAGGCTGTACCCCATTCCCACACCTCCGCCGTGGTGGTACGAGACCCAGGTTGCGCCCCCGACGGCGTTGAGCATGGCGTTCAGGATCGGCCAATCGGCTATGGCGTCGCTGCCGTCCTTCATTCCTTCCGTCTCGCGGTTCGGCGAAGCGACGGATCCGCAATCGAGGTGGTCCCTGCCGATAACAATCGGCGCTTTGATTTCTCCCTTTCTCACCAGGTCGTTGAACACGAGACCCATCTTGGCACGTTCGCCGTAACCGAGCCAGCATATCCTGGAAGGCAATCCCTGGAAGGCCACCTGGTCCTGCGCTTTCTTGATCCAGTTGACGAGTTGCGCGTTCTCCGGAAACGTCTCGATGACCGCCCGGTCCGTGCGATAGATGTCTTCCGGATTTCCGGACAGGGCGACCCAGCGAAACGGCCCCTTCCCGTCGCAGAACAGCGGCCTGATGTAGGCAGGAACGAACCCGGGGAAATCGAACGCGTTTTCCAGTCCGCTGGATTTCGCTTCGCCGCGGATATTGTTCCCGTAATCAAACGTCACAGCTCCAGCTTTGTGCATATCGAGCATGGCCCGGACGTGAACGACAATACTTTCCTTCGCCCGCTTGATGTATTCATCCGGATTCGAAGCGCGGAGTTCGTACGCTTCTTGCAACGGCATACCCATGGGCACATAGCCGTTCAACGTGTCGTGGGCGGAAGTCTGGTCGGTCAAAACGTCGGGAACGATGCCGCGGCGAACCATTTCCGGCAACACCTCGGCGGCGTTGCCGAGAAGACCGACTGAAAGCGCCCGCCGGTTTTCTTTCGCTTCCATGACCAGGGCAACGGCCTCGTCCAGGTTTTCGGTGGCCTTGTCCAGGTACCGCGTTTCCAGCCGACGCTGGATGCGATCCGGATCGACCTCGATGATGAGACAGGCGGCGCCGTTCATGGTCGCGGCCAGCGGCTGGGCTCCTCCCATTCCGCCAAGACCGGCGGAAAGGAGGAACTTCCCTGCCAGCGAGTCTCCAAAGTGTTTCGACGCGCAGGCGGCAAACGTTTCGTACGTCCCCTGGAGGATCCCCTGGGTGCCGATGTAGATCCACGAACCGGCGGTCATCTGCCCGTACATGATCAGTCCCAACCTGTCGAGCTCGTAGAAATGCTCCCACGTCGCCCATTTCGGCACGAGGTTGGAATTGGCGATGAGCACCCTTGGGGCGTCGGGATGCGTTTTGAAGATACCCACGGGCTTGCCCGATTGAACAAGCAGGGTTTCGTCGTTTTCAAGTTCCTTCAACGACTGCACGATAGCCGCGTAGGCGTCCCAGTTACGGGCGGCTTTGCCGTAGCCGCCGTAGATGATAAGCTCCTGTGGCTTTTCGGCCACTTCGGGATCGAGATTGTTCATCAGCATCCGCATGGCCGCTTCCTGCTGCCATCCCTTGCAGGAAATACGTGCGCCCCGCGGAGCGTGAATTTCGTGTGCTTCAGTCATGATAATGTGTGTGCTTGAATGAACATGCGAATGTATTTCTTGAGTCAGGCAATCCGCGCGGGAACGCGCCGGATTCATGGCAGACCGTGTATCACTTTTCCCGTGCGAACCACGTTGCCCAGATGAAGTTTGTAAAATAGTATCCCGCGAGGGAACCGTCCCGCCTGGACGCGCTTCACGTAAACGCGTCCGGTCCCCACCAGCTCTTTCCACCGATAGATGATTCGCCCGTAGGAATCGACGATCTCGCCCGCGAGCTCTTCGCGTTCGGATTTCCATCCCTTGATAACAAAGGAAAAGAAGTCGCGGTACGGGTTTGGATAGACGGCAACAACAGGAGTTGACGGCGCATTTTCGCCACTGGCAACCGAGTTCGGAATCAGGAACATGGACCTGAGCAGATCCCAAAGCTCTGTGCGGCCTGCATCGTAGCCAAGCGCCCACATTCCCACACCGGCAAGACCTTCTCCCAGAGCAAAGCGGTACTTTGCCTCCAGCGACAACTCGTCGTCGTACCATAACTGTCGCCAGGAACCAGCGACCTGGTATGGACTCCAGGCCGAAACAAAGAGCGAGTCGAATCGGCGCCCCTTGTCCGCGGCAATTTCCACAGCGCGGCTGAACGTCCGCGCGGTGGCGCGTCCCGAGGTCGCCGCCTGGCGGACGCCGGACGTTACCGGCCAGTCCAGGCCGTAGTAGGGAAGCCCCAGCACGATTTTCCCCGCCGGAACACCGGATCGAAGGTACCACGCAACCGTCTTGGCAAGATTGAAATTCCCTCCATCGAGAGGAGCGACGGGGCCGGCTTTCTGCGAGCCGGACCAGTAGTAATTGTATCCCATGATAAAGAACAAGTCGATGTACGGTGCCAGGCGCCGCAAATCCCATGAACCACTCCAATCCACGGCGGGGACAGCGGCGGCCACCTCTGCCCTGGGGACGGCCGCACGAAGACGTTGAGACAGATCCTTGAAAAACGTGACGAGGTTCCCTCTTTGCGACACCGGAACCGATTCGAAATCAATGTTGACGCCGTCCGCCTGGCGCCGCTGTACCAGACGAACGAGGTTGGCGATGAGCGTGTCGCGTGCCGCAGGATTAGAGAGCAGGGTAGTGTTGGCCTGCGAACCGAAATTTGTAACGCAGAGATGCACCCGTGTCTTTCCCGCCTGGGCTCTGGCTAACAGGGGCGACGTAAGCCAGTCGTGCAGCTTGTTCGGCAAACCGGTGAGCGGATTCACTTCGTAGGAAAAATATGCAACATGGGACAGGACACGGAAATCATACTCATCGATGACTGCATCGGGAATCCAATACGGATGGTACCCGTACACGACAACTTTCGTCTTGTAAACAGCTTTCGGAAACGAAAGCGAAACACGTGCGGATACACCGATATCCGGGTGATCCCTGGATTGCAGTTCATGCGGCCCGGGTCTTTCCTGGCCAGAAGTCATCACGGGCGTCATGAGAACGCAGGCGAGGACAATTGCACACCGTTTTAACAGCGGAAGCTTCGTCTTCATGTTTGTTTCTGCAACATAAAGTCGCTCACGACTCGACTGAGATCAGCTTGTCGATTGCATCGGGAGCGGCGATGCCGTTCTCGGTAATGAACCTGCTCACAAGCGAGATCGGCGTCCAGTCGAAATAAACATTGATCACCTTGAACGCATCCTTCCTGCTTTTTTCTATGACCTCGCTTTCCGGGTGTTCTTCCAGGGGGATTTCGTCCCTTTGGTGGGGCGAGAACTTCAGTGAATCCGTAAGCACGTAGAGCGGTACATCGAACTCCCGGCAACATACGGCCAGGGGCAGTGTACCGGTTTTATTCAGGAGGAAGGAATCGGAAGAAATGCCATCCGCTCCGATGATAGCACAATCGACCTGTTGAACAAGCTCTCCTACCGCAGCATCCACAGCCAGCGTACATGGAATGCCCCATAACGCGCAATCCCTGACGGTCTTGACACCTTCCAACAGCGGCCTTGATTCCAACACGTAGAGATGTGATATTTTCCCCGCTTCATGCGCGTTGCGCAACGCTCCGACCACCGTACTGCTCCGGCTGAATGTCAATACTTTCACCGGCTCTTTCAACACATTAAGAAAGTTGCGGGCGATGGCTTTTTCCGAATCATCGAGGATCTGTTGCAGTGACGCAATAAATTCCAGCGCATCAGTGGTCTTCTTCGGATCACGGGCAAGGGGAAGGAGATCACGTTGCAACGTATTGACCACGGCGTGAAGCGAGGGCATACTGAGTTGATAGTTCTGCAGGTAGGCCAGTCCATCTTCGATTGTCCCCGGTTGGCCCGCCAGGACAAGCGATTCCACAATACCCAGCATACGTTGGATCAATTCCGTAGCGCCGGACGTGGAATCGTGAGCTAGTTCATGAAATTGTTGCATTCAGTCTCCATCTAGATTCATACCGAAATGTAGGTTACACCACATCCAGAATCAACTACGACGACCACCGGAACAAAGCCGGTGATTTCAGAATATTTAATTGCATGTCACTGCTCCAGACAGTAATTTCTATCGACTATACTTGTCCCGTATCATGAATCGGCCAACGCTTATGCAACGCTCTCTCATTCTTCCCGCCATCATCGTCGCCCTCGCGATTTTCAGCCATGTTTCATCCGCCCAGCTCCATTTCGGCATCGAACCGTACTGCATGAAATCGAATGCGCTGCCGCAAAAATCAGTAAAGGCCAGCCTTCTTTACGATGCTCTCCAAGAATACGAACAGGGAGCGAATGGAGAACTGATCTGCCTTCAACCCGGCGCGAAAAACTCCGGCTCCGGATTTGAAGCGGATTTTGATGACGATGGGAGCACGGAGTTATTCCTGCTCTACCACAGCGGTCCGGATGAGGCAGGGTGCAACGCCCTGATTCTTGCTGCCGAAGAATCCGGCACCCGGTACACTTTCAAGGACGGGTTCAAAGTCATGCCGGGAAAAGCGCGCATGCGTCCCATGAAGAACCTTGACAAGGGCATCCAGATGTACGTGGAAGGAGATTATTCCCTCCCCGACGGGGCCAAGGAATCCAAAGGCTCAATTTTTGCCGTCGTACGGGGAACACTCATGCCACTCATATCATGGGTCCAGAAAGACGGCCAACGAGACGGCAAGCGGGTTGTCACTCGCGCCCAGGTAGGATTCGCCGACCTGAACTTCGACGACAAAAACGAGATGTACGTAACGTACCGTGTTTACGAACCCGGCGCGGGTTCCATTTCCAAGAAAAACATGGTGGAACGATATACACTCGTACTGGACTTCGTGGCGGAACACATGCGCTATGTCATTTACGACTCGATCGGCTATGACAAGGTCAAAGAGGCCGCAGCGTTAACCAGCCAGGGACGCCGCAAACTGTATTCCGAAAAAACCAGGGACCAGGGTATCATCGATCTGACGAACGCGATCGAGATCGATCCCATGCAGAACGACGCGCGCCTGATTCTTGGACGCCATCTCCTGAACACCGGCAAGTACGGCGACGCCGAGAATATTCTCAAGGAAGGCATCGCCATCGAACCTACACGCGCGGATCTATACGAAGCGCTGGGCAACGTGTACATCAAGCTCAACGTGCTGGATAAAGCCCTGGCAAATTTCCGCCGGTACCTGGAATTGAACCCGCGTTCCAAGATCAGGAAAAGCATCGAACGAAAAATCAAACAGATAACCGTTTACTGATTCGCCAACAGCATACGGAATAGAGACCGTGCCGAAGTTCAATCTCGCCGGAGACGAAAAACCAAAATACCGAAAGCCGGTACCGGGGAGCCTGGCCGCTCCTTCTCTTCCACCAGAAAAAGAAAAGGGAGACGAGGCGGAGGAAGAGCACATACCCCAGGACGTCTTCAAACCGCTCCATCCTTTGGAATCGCCCGACCTGCGGCATGATCCTGCGGACCTCGATCCGTTCTCGCTACCCATTCCCGAAAAACGCGCCCCGCGAGGCCCTTCGACGGAGAAAAAACCCAAGGGACCCGCAAAGCAAGCGGAGGGCAAAAAACACGTTCCCGAAAAAGAGAAACCTCCTGCGCACGACACACCATCGCCCGGTGCATCCGAAAAAGACAGCGGAGCCCGCATACGTATTTCCGAGCCCGAAGAATCCCCTGTCGATCCCGGATCACGCGACCCTTTTTCCGACCCGGAATCTCTCCGGGCAGAGATTGTAAAAGAAGTGGCGGGCGCAAAAACAGACATCAAACCGGAAAAATCCGCGTCCCCGTCCGAGCCGCGTGCAACCTCTTCCCTCGCTTCGGGAGCCGGTGATGCTGACGGCGCCGGTCCGGAAGAAACCCCGCTTCCGGAGATCGATGAAAACCTGGAACGGATGTCGGATTTCGAGGTCGAACAACCGATCGAATCCGTCGTCGAACCTCACGGGGAAATAGAACCGCCGGCACAAGCGCTGGAAGAACAGGCAGCGGAGGAAACGGATAAAACCGAAGAGGGTAACGCCGGAGGAACATTGGATCTCGCGGAGGAAAAGCCTCCGGATTCCAGCACGGGCAATGAAGAAGTGCCCGAGGAAGAAATACCGGAAGAGATTGCAGCCATCCAGGAAATCAAGGAAGAGCAGCGCTCCCGTTCACGTTTTACCTGGTTCTGGATTATCCTCATCCTGCTTGCAGTCTTGCTGGTGACGACCTGGTACGTGGGCTGGCTGCCCAAAGCATACACGTATATCAGTTCCCTGCTCGAAACGCAAAAGACGGAAAGAGCGCCGACGCCCGGAACCACGGAGACAGCATCAAAAACCACGGCGGCATCCGCAGAATCACCGTACGAATACTACCTCCAGGTCAGCTCGTGGAGAGAGATGAAAAACGCGGAGAAACAAAAGGAGGCTCTTGCGTCCCAGGGTTTTCCCGCCGTCGTGGAAAGTCACTTCGTCGAATCGAAGGGCGCCACGTATTATCGAGTGCGATTGGGTCCGCTGGAGTCCCGCGGACAGGCGCTGGAACTGAAAGCGAAACTTGGAGCTGCTGTTCCCTCCGAAGCGTTCGTGGACAGCGTTCTCAAACCCGGTCACTCGCCTCCCCTGCCACGCCCGGTGCAAACCAGGCCCGCGGGCGCACGTACGAAGGACGAAACGGGTACGTACATACCTAAACACATCTCAGAACCAGGCCGCGGTTGGGCAATTTCCGTGGGCGCATATTCAAACCCCCGGACGGCAGACCGCGAGGCAGAGAAACTTCAACGGGATGGAGGTCTCCCGGCTTTCATTTCCGTCACTCGACGAGATGGTGAAGAATGGTACCGGGTACAAGTCGGCCCCTTCGAAAAGGAAGACGACGCAAAACGGTATCTTCAGCTCGTGCGTGTGACCTACAACGTCGATGCATACATACGCCGCTTGCGTTAACATCACTGTCCGAATCGGCACCTTAGAACGTGTCCGTACCCAGGGGTACATCCGGTCACGGAGACGAAACCGGTAGAACCACCTCCGCCGCTCAGCAGGGCGACAAGTTTACCAGATTCGATTATTATCAGGCAACTCTATTTGGCATCATGCTAAGGAGGAAACCATGAAGGTGATAAAACACGCAATTCTATTCATTCTAGTGTTATCCGTCTCTGCGTCTCCACAAAGCAAAAGAAATCCTGTTCGTGTGGATGTCATGCAGCCTGTATCGGGCATTGAAGACA
>JALUUP010000455.1 GCA_027021285.1 Bacteroidota bacterium
CGGACGCCCTGGCCGCGGGACTGCAGAAAGCGCAACCGGGCAAGACGCTGGACGAAATCGCGGCCGGGGGCGAACCCGCACTGCGCAATTTCGCCAAGGCGTTGACCGAGGGACACGAGGACGAGGCCCGGGACGTGCTGGAAGCCGCGGCACTGATTCCCGCGGTGATCGAGCGCCTCTCCGCGGCGGGACTCCTGCGCTGCCCCAACTGCGGCGCCGAGCAATCGTTCACCACCCCGCGCACGTTCAACCTCATGTTCAAGACTTTCATCGGTCCCGTGGAAGACGACAGCGCGGTGGTCTTCCTGCGCCCGGAAACCGCGCAGGGCATCTTCGTGGATTTCCTGTCCGTGCTCCAGGGCACGCGCCAGAAAGTACCCTTTGGCATCGCCCAGGTGGGAAAGGCTTTCCGCAACGAGATAAACACGAAGAACTTCCTGTTCCGAACGCGGGAATTCGAGCAGATGGAAATGGAATTCTTCGTGCGGCCCGGCGACGACGAGGAGTGGTACGAGCGGTGGAGGGAGGAGCGGTTCGCGTGGTTCCTTTCCCTGGGCATGGACGCGGAGCGCCTGCGCTTCGCCGAGCACCCGCCGGACAAGCTGGCCCACTACGCCAAGAAGGCGGTGGACATCGAGTACCACTTCCCCTTCGGGTGGGGCGAAATCGAGGGCATCCACAACCGCACCGACTACGACCTGCGTCGGCACCAGGAATTCTCCGGCAAGAGCATGGAGTACTTCGACGCCGACACGCAGGAGAAATACGTTCCGTACGTCATCGAAACCTCGGCGGGAGCGAGCCGGTCGCTCATGGCGTTCCTGGCCGACGCCTTCCGCGAAGAGGTGGTCAAGGACGAAACGCGCGTGGTGATGGGATTCCATCCCCGCCTGGCCCCGTACAAGGCGGCCGTCCTCCCTCTGGTCAACCGCGACGGCATGGACGACATTGCCCACCGGTTGTTCAAGGACTTGCAGGGCGAGTTGAAGGTGTTCTACGACGAGAGCGGTTCCATCGGCCGGCGCTACCGGCGGCAGGACGAGGCGGGCACGCCGTACTGCCTCACGATCGACAGCCAGACCCTGGAAGACCAGACCGTCACCGTGCGGGAACGCGATTCGATGGCCCAGGAGCGCATCGGCATGGGCCACGCCGCGGGGTATTTGCGTGAAAAGTTGCGGATATAATTCGGCGACGGGAGCCGCCTCCTAAGGGGGCATTCGATGACGGCTTTTCGGCGACGGGGCACGCATGTTAAGGGGCCCTTATTGACCCTGAAACATTTTGATTTAAAATCACCAGTTAGACAGGAACTGAACCTCTAGCTTCGGTATTGTCTTTGAGCTATTCCAGTTTGTCGAAATGTATTCCCGTAGAATTGTACCGCTATTATCCTTTCTCCAATACTTATGCACTACATTCATGACATACGAGGAGACGCCAGATCCTTCAGCCCTGTAAAACACTGATGGCAGATCATTATCTCTACGAGGACTTGCGGAAAATAGTGGTACATTCTGCAATTCGATCTTGTCAGTCCATTTTTCTACATATTCCCCTGTCCCACCATAATCTAATTCCTCGTAAGACTCGCCAGAGATTGAATTTAACCTTTTCCCATCCAAGGACACCGAACCATTCTTGGTAATTCTCTCAATATGGATATTCTGCCAACCGTCTTTCCATCTTCGTTCTATTGTCTGAGAAAACGATTGGCCGTTCCACGTTACATGCTCTGTTGATGATAAAGAATCACTAGCGCCTGGAATGCTGATCGGCATTGTGTATGTTCCGTCACTAAACGTATGCTCCCCGTAAAGTGAAATAGTAACCTCGTTGCACTCGTGCAGAATGGCGAGAACATCGAGTGAAGACACTTCGAGTTCTTCCGACTTGACGTACACTCCGCCAAAGCTGATCATCGCCGTCACCTTGTCGTTATCCGCCAGCGTCAAATTCTCGACCGTAAATGCGCCGTCTTGATCGACCTGCACTTTCCCTGCATCCTTGTTGTTCACGAGTATGGTCACTTCGCCCTGGTAGGTCAGTTTGTCCGGGTATTCGCCGGTCGTTTTGAACGTCACCTTGCCTTCCACGAGGCCATCCGGCGTCGCCTTCGCGACACTCACCTCGAGGGCGGGCATGAAGAGCCGGATCAGGTTCGCGCCGGCCTCCGCGATGTTCGGCATCAGGGCCGCCGCCTGGGATTCCACGCACTCGGCATCAATATAGGGATACCCCCGAAGAGAGAACCAGTTCTTGTCCTTGCACATCTTCACCCGCTGCCCGCCGGGCATTGTCTGGTAAAAGGTGTAATCCAAAGCGTCGTACGCGAGCTTGTCGAGTTTCGGCGAAGGATACGCGGGCCGGTCGTCGATGATCGGCGTGATCTTCTTGACGCCTATCCCGCTGATGGTCTGGTTCGTGAAGAAATACTTGTTCGTGAACCGCGACATGGTCTCGAATACTTCGTCCGCGGATGTCGCGGTTCGGCACGACGACTTGAGCGCCGGATCGACCGCGCCACCCTCGTACGTCGCGGCATACGACGGCTTTACCAACTCCTCGAACGGATCCGGGTCGCCGAGCGCGATGCGGTACTTCCAGCCGACCGGCGCGGCGTGGCTGTCGTTGCGCGTATGCGGCGGGCATCCCATGTCCGCGATCAGGTGAAGCACCTCGCCCAGGCACCGCCACGCGCGGGCCATGTACTCGTCGCGTTTCGTCTTGTCGCTCGTGGTTAGCGCTTTTTTCACCCATTCCTTGCCCTTGTCCCAGGTCCACGAGTTATCCGCGTGATGCAGCGCCCAGTCCTTCGCGTCGATACGAGGGTTGAGACCGTTGTTGTTGATGATGAATTCCCAGTTCGTTCCCCGGTTGGTCAGGTACTTCTTCCCGCCGTCGATCCCGAGCGGATCATAGAAATGCCGCAGCGCCGCGGGCACTTCCGGTTCGTCCGCCGAATACCCGCCGTGCTTCAACCACTCCTTCGGGGTCTTCGATACCGTAGATGTCGTTGTCGTGGAAGAAAAATATCCCGGATTCGTTATGGCCGGACCGGAATACGTGGCGTTCCCGTCGAAGACGAACGTATAGTTATCCAGATTCGCCGGCGGAACGACAGCGTGAACAAACTTGTCGATAAAGCCGTCGATCATCGTTTCCGTGATGGCGGGATGCATCTTCGTGTTTTCATATCCCATGAGAAAGAGCGCGACGACGACGTACGCGGTTGCGCCCGCGAGCCAGGACAGGATGTGTTTGATTTTCATGGCATCCTCCTAAAACCGCATGAGTTTCCAGGCGCCGTCTTCCTGGAGCGCCAGACTCAAGGTGTAGCTGGAACCGTTGTCGGTATAGGAATACTCGGCGTAGTATTCCGAATACGTCTTCAGTGTCCGCGATTGGATCGCCTTCGAAAAAGCGGCCATGCGGTCCTGGATCTCGTCGAGTTTATCGGCATAGAACGACTTCGCTTCCTCGGTCAGTGTTTCGGCCACTTTTTGCGGATCGCCGGTTGCGAATGCGTCCTCGACGGCCTGCGCCCCGTTATTGATCGCGGTGATGTCGATCGTCGAAGGCGGGTTATCGACCGGTCCGGATCCGCCATCGCCTTCGCTGCATGTCGCGAGCAGGTGCAGGACAGCGATGGTTATCGCCCCAAGCATAAATGAACGGAGGTATGGCATGTGGTTCCTCCAAATGGTTGATAATGGAAATACATACGTGGTTACGTGTACGCGAACATGCAAATACGAGAGATAGACGGGCCGGCTGTGAGGGCCCGCTTGATTTTCGATAACCCTTCCAACACATCTTGAAAAATCTCCGGTGTCTTGAAAAAGGTACAGAGCGGGCCGGATTAATTCAAACGGTTTTTCGGCGACGGGATTCGTCTCCTACACGGTCTTCCATTGAAGACTATTGTAGGAAGGATTTCCCAATCCCGACTACGCATCCTCCTTTTTTACCTTTCGGCGACGGGAGTCGCCTCCCACAAAACACAACGGCCGGGAAGTTTTCGCTCCCCGGCCGTTGCTCGTCAACGTGTTCTGCTACCCTGTCGCCTAACGAACGTACACGATTTTCTTCATCGTGGTTTCGTTTCCTGCGGTAAGACGAACGAAGTAGTTCCCGGACGGGAAGCGGGTTGGCGTGAACACTACCTGGTGGGCTCCTGGCATAAGTTCTGTATCGACGGGGCGAGCGATTTCGCGGCCCGAGGCATCGTGGATGGTCAAGCGGACCGGGCCGGCCTGGTTGACCACGAATCGCATGATCGTCGAGGACTGCCCCGACACCGATCCACCGCCGAAAGGATTAGGGAACGCCGGCAACAACACTGCCGCGTCGTCCGCCGCGCCGGTAATACCCGTGACAACATCTGGATTCTCTGGAAGGAAGCTTATGGTGAGAAGACCCTGGAGTGCGGAGGAAAAGAAACGTGAGTTCACGGCGTCCACGATGTTTTCTCCGAACTCCGCGCGGATGATGGCAGAACCGCGGTTTGCCTGTCCCCCCCATTCCATGCCCTGGAGAAGGTACCGCGCCCGCAACGTAACCGTGTTCCCGTCGTTCTCGAGCGTGAGCGACGTAATAATCAGAGAACAGGTGAATTCCCGGTCCGTGCGGAACGTGAAACGGATTTCCGCAGGCTGCTCCGCGAGCTGGAACAAATTCTCACGGATGCGAAATCGCACGGCCCCGTCGTCGAAGCGGGCAAAGGTCATCTCGTCCCGCCTGTCGAAAAGCATTCCTCCCGAGAACTGGAGCACGAACACGTCGCTCGTATCCTTGTAAAGAATGGTCGATCCGCTCAGTTCGGCCAGCTCCGGGCATGCTCCTTCACCCAGCCCCGTGGACCCGAGAACCAGTGCAGCGAAAAAGGAAAGGGCGGTATGGAGGCGCGTGTGTTTCATGTTCTTGTTTTCTTTCACTCAAGAAACAGGCCAAACACCTTGAAACGGGTATATTCACAATACAGAGGCATATTGCGCGGTTTTTCTGGTGGCGCTTTCGTTGTCCCTTGTATAGTCCTGATACACTACCAACGTAGTTGTCCAGGTATGAGACAAAACCACGTGTCGATTTGAACGACACGGTGTGGGTTGATTGACATTGACAATTAGTTCCTGCAACGCCTTTTCCATAGACGAGGGAAGGAATTTTCCGTATATTACTATGACGTTCTGCTTTTGATGAAACATGGCAGAATATGATTGATTTGCTGGTAGGCTGGTGAAATGCAGGCAGCACAAGGAAAACACAACGTCGCACCTTTTTCCATCGTCATCTTTCATCATCAACGAAACCTTGCAGCCCCATTCCTTCCCTACCCGGGCGGCTTGTTACACGCGGCGGCCCGATCGACCCACCTCTAAACCATGAAGATGTGCAATGAAACGAAAAACAGTAACGATTGACGGCAACGAAGCTGCGGCCTACGTTGCGCACAAGATCAATGAAGTGATCGCGATTTATCCCATTACTCCTTCGTCCCCCATGGGAGAATGGTCCGACGCCTGGTCCGCCGCCGGGCAGAAAAACATCTGGGGCACCGTTCCGCTGGTCGTGGAAATGCAGAGCGAAGGCGGCGCCTCCGGCGCGGTGCACGGCGCTCTCCAGACGGGAGCCCTGACCACGACGTTCACCGCGTCCCAGGGTCTCCTGCTCATGATTCCCAACATGTTCAAGATCGCGGGCGAACTGACTCCCACCGTGTTCCACGTCTCGGCGCGCACGGTGGCGACACATGCCCTTTCCATTTTCGGCGACCACAGCGACGTCATGGCCACGCGTTCCACGGGCTTTGCCCTCGTGGCGTCGAATTCCATCCAGGAAATCATGGACTTCGCCCTGGTGACACAGGCGGCCTCGCTGAAAGCGCGCGTTCCCTTCCTCCATTTCTTCGACGGGTTCCGTTCCTCGCACGAGGTCATGAAAGTCGAGCAACTCACGAAGGACGACATGCGCGCCATGATCGACGACGAGCTCGTGCGCCAGCATCGCGCCCGCGCACTCTCGCCGGAGCACCCGGTGCTGCGCGGTTCCGCCCAGAACCCGGACGTGTTCTTCCAGGCCCGTGAAACCGTGAACCCGTTTTACAACCGGTGCCCGGATATCTTCCAGGAAATGTTCGACAAGTTCGCGGGCCTGACCGGCCGCCAGTACAACTTGTTCGACTTCATGGGTGACCCCGACGCCGAACGGGTGATCGTTCTCATGGGTTCCGGCGCGGAGACCGTGCACGAAACCGTGGACTACCTCCGGAAACGCGGAGAAAAAATCGGGGTCATCAAGGTACGGATGTACCGCCCGTTCTCCGTGGCTCATTTCATGAAAGCGATTCCCGCGTCCGTGAAACACATCGCCGTGCTCGACCGGACCAAGGAACCGGGCAGCGACGGTGAACCGCTGTACAAGGATGTTGTCACCGCCCTGGTCGAGGCGCAAACCGCGGGCATCCTGCCCACCGAACAGATGCCGCTCGTCGTGGGCGGGCGCTACGGGCTTTCCTCCAAGGAATTCACCCCCGCCATGGTGAAAGGGATCTTCGATGAGCTGGCGAAGGACAACCCCCGCAACCACTTCACCATCGGCATCGCGGACGACGTTACGCATTCGAGCATCGATTACGACCACTCTTTCTCCACGGAGCCCGACGACGTGTTCCGCGGCATGTTCTACGGCCTCGGCGCAGACGGCACCGTGGGCGCCAACAAGAATTCCATCAAGATCATCGGGGAGGAAACGGACAACTTCGCCCAGGGCTACTTCGTGTACGACTCCAAGAAATCCGGGTCCATCACCGTTTCCCACCTCCGCTTCGGACCGCGTCCCATCCATTCCACATACCTGGTCAACCGGGCCAACTTCATCGGTTGCCACCAGTTCGTATTCCTGGAGACGCAGGACATGCTGAAGCACGCGGTGGAAGGCGCCACGTTCCTGCTCAACGCGCCGTACAGCGCCGACGAGGTATGGAACCACCTGCCCCGGCCGGTGCAAAAGCAAATCATCGACAAGAAGCTCAAACTCTACGTCATCGACGCCTACACCGTAGCAAAGGAAGCGGGCATGGGACAGCGGATCAATACGATCATGCAGGTCTGTTTCTTCGCCATCAGCGGCATTCTCCCCCGCGACGAGGCCATCCAGAAAATCAAGGATGCCATCAAGAAGACCTACGGCAGCAAGGGCGACGAGGTCGTGCGCAAGAAC
>JALUUP010000456.1 GCA_027021285.1 Bacteroidota bacterium
CACTCGGCCCGATTGATCTCTTCTTCCAACCGCCGGAGAACTCGTAATTTCTGTGTTGAAAACTGGAGATCCAGGTAATCAATTCCCGCGGCGATGGCAGCTTCGGCAACGTTCTGCACGTGGGGAGAGGAACTCGACGCAACCACGACCATGTCAGCCTCCAGAAACGCTTCATCCAGCGAGGACCGATCGGAGGCATCCACACGACGGGCGGCAACTCGTTCGCTTCCGAACACCGCGGAGAGCGAACTTGCAAGAACTGACGCCCATTCGGGATTCCTGCCACCGACAACGACCCGGGCGCCGGTTTCTTTCAGAACGTACTTCGCAATCAGCCGCCCGGCGTTACCGTAACCGCCAAGTATGAGGATGGTTGTATCCATTGAACAAGATGCGTAATGGAGCGCCTTTCACTCCTGGTTGAAGAAGGAAACCGATATAAAGCTCGTCGCTATTTACCGGAAATTGATACTGCGACGTTACCGGAATACTTGTTGAAAACAAAATGGATGCCCCGGGGCAGAACACTGCGCAATGTTGTCTCACCTGTGGCGGTATTGCGGCTCAACGTCATCGAGTATAAAACCGAGTCCGCTTGCCCCAGTACCTCCTCTGGAATAATATTCTCCTCGTGACACATCTTATGACTATATAGTCTTAATTTCTTCCCGAATCGTTGTTGATTCGAACGATATCCATTCCCCGTATTCGCTCGGCCAATTCCGCAGCGGCGTTGCCGAAATTTCCGTTGCTCATCAAAACAACGACATCGCCCGTCTTCACGCGGGAAGCAACGTGATCGACCATCTCGCCGGCGTCGGCAATGTGCCAGGCATCTTTGCCCGCTGCATTCAACTCCTCCGCAATCTCCGCCGGTGAGAGGCGTTCCTCCGGCGGGTAACGTTCCGGGCGATGCACACGGCCGATGACAACGCAATCCGCGTTCCGCAGTGATTGGATGATATCAAACTGGAATATTTTCCGTGTCGTCGTGTTGGATCGAGGCTCGAACAGCGCCCAGACCCGCCGGGCGGGATAACGCGTTCTCACGGCTTCGATGGTCGCCCGGATGGCGGTCGGATGGTGAGCGAAATCATCGACGACCGTGATGCCGTCGCTTTCGGCCACCACGTCCATCCGTCGTTTCACTCCCTGGAAGGTCGCCAGGCCCTCTTGTATTTCCGCGGTCGAGAGCCCCAACGTGATCCCCACTGCCACTGCCGCCAGGGCGTTGAGCACATTGTGTTTTCCAAAAAGGGGCACATCGAACACGGCAACGTTCGTTCCGTTTTTCTTCACCCCGAAACGCGTACGGCGCGCGTCCATCTCCAGTATCACGGCTTCCCAATCAGGGCTTTCTCCAGCGAGACCGAACGTTTCTTTCACGCAAAGAGTATCGGCGGCGACGATGCCGGTGTTGTGATCGCTCGCCCTGACCAGCAATAATCCTCGAGAGGGAATGATG
This sequence comes from Bacteroidota bacterium, assembly GCA_027021285.1. Classification (GTDB taxonomy): domain Bacteria; phylum Bacteroidota; class Ignavibacteria; order SZUA-365; family JAADGX01; genus JAADGX01. The sequence continues at coordinate 1,466 of JALUUP010000456.1, forward strand.
GACAGGAACCTCCGGAACGACAACAGGATGGCTTCCAGGTCCGGAAAGATGTCCGCATGGTCGTACTCGATGCCGGTGATGACCGCGATGTCCGGTTGGTAGTGCATGAACTTCGAGCGCTTGTCGAAAAACGCCGTGTCGTATTCATCGCCTTCGGTGACGAAAACGCCGCCCGTGGCCGGCCGGCAGCCATGCCCGAGGTTTTTCGGTATTCCGCCGATCAGCCATCCCGGTGAACGTCTCGCGCTTTCAAGTATCCACGCGACCAGGGCGGCGGTCGTGGTCTTGCCATGTGTGCCGGTGATAACAACCGACTTGTTGCCACGGATGAGTTCCTTTCCGACAAGTTCGGGCAGCGAACAATACGAGAGGCGCCTGTTGAGGACGTCTTCGACTTCGGGATTGCCCCGGCTAATCGCGTTCCCGATAACGACCAGGTCCGGCACCGGTTCGAGATGGACGGCATCGAATCCCTCGTGCGCGGGTATGCCCGCCTCACGTAGGTATTCACTCATGGGAGGGTAGAGCTGTTCATCCGATCCTGAAACGTGAATCCCCCGGCGGGATAACGCGGAAGCAACCGAGGCCATCGCCGTTCCGCCGATGCCGATAAAGTACACGTGTTTCATATTCATATTTCAATGTTGAGAATGTTCACTGATTACCACTCGTAGGTTGGTTATAACGATTGGAACAATTGTTTTCGCAAACCATCAAGATCTTTCCATGCGTTCCTCTTCTCCGGGATTTTACGCTTCGTTGATCCTGTTCCTTTCCCGCACGTCCAATTCATCCAGGACTTCCACGACCGCGGACAGCATTTCGTCCAATCCGATTCCCCCTTCGAAAGAACACACGTGCGGATCGCCGGGGCATTTTTCCCGGCAATAGCCGTCCGGCGGGAGAACGATCTTCGCAAGGTTGCCTCTTGGTCCCCACAGTCGCGGCGAACATGCCGGCAAGGGACAGAATTGAGTCACGGTAGGTATTTTCAATGCCGCCGCCATGTGCATGGGACCGGTGCTGGCCGACACGACAACCGTCGAAGCGGCGATCATCGCCATCACTTCCCGGAGATCCGACGTGCCGGGAGAAAGAAGCATGCGGGGTGAATCGATTGTCTGGAACGCGGCGCGCACCTGTTCCCTACCCGGCACGACATCCACCAGAACGAACACATCATCACGTTCCTCAAGTATACGGGCAACGAAGTCAGCCCACGATCCAACGGCCCAGCCGGGTGCGGAGCCGCCGGTTTCGGGAAAGACGGTCGCCAGCGGTTGTTCCAGATTCCAACCCATGCTTTGGAGCGCTTCCCGCATGTGCTGTTCCTCTTCGTTCGTCAGAAAGAGCTCCGCGTCGAGGTTGTCGCTATCCGCGCCGACGACCCTGCCCAGGTCCATGCAGTAGTCCGCTTCGTGCCGGAGGGGAATGTACTTGTTCCTGCTCACGGTGCGCGTGAACGTCAACACGTGGTAGGGCCTGGTTCCAACGCTGACACGCGTGCGTATTCCCGCCAGGAAGGTCATCCACGTATGCCGCTCCGTGGGCAGAAGCATAAGAGCGGTGTCGAACTTCAATTTGCGAAGCTCCCGCACTTTCCTCCGGAACCCTTTGCGGCCCCGGTCTGCGCCTTCGAAATCATCGACGAGGATGCGATCGAGACGAGGATTGTGTTGAAGCAGCGGCGCGGTGTGCGGACGCACGAGAGCGGCGATGAACGCCTCCGGGTACGTTTGCCGCAGTGTCCGGATAAGCGGCGTGGCCATGATGACGTCGCCGATGCGATCCGGCCGGACGATCAGGATGCGGCGCGGCTGTTTCATTGCTCAACCGGCGTCGAAGCCGGACGCTGCATTTCCCACATGTACAACTGGACCTGGAGCTTGTTCAAGGCGTGAATGCTGGAGAGCACCAGGCCCTCCCAGCCATCCCGGAATCCTTGCTGGAACACGAATTTCTGTATGAACGCGATGGGAGGCCGAAGGATCACGTCGAGAACCCCGACTTTGCGGCGGGTCGTTTTCTCTTCCGCTTCCAGGCGGGCATAGTCCAGGTTCTTCTCCAGCATGTGGCGGACATTGGGAATGGTAAAATGAAGCAGGGGAGATTCCAGGTGGCGCCTTTCGCCGTCGACGACAAACCCCTCGTGTACGAGGCGGTCGGTCACGGTGGTTTTCTCCCTGCGTAACAAGCGCAACTGGTAGTCGGGGTACCAGCCCATGTGCCGTATCCACTTCCCGTGAAAAAACGATTTCCGCGGAACGTAAAACCCGTCGGCAGTGGGGTTTCCAGCCAACACTTCCGCAATCTCGCCTTGCAATTCCGGCGTCACTCTTTCATCAGCGTCAATGCTGAACACCCAATCCCTGCTTGCACGTTCCAGGGCGGCTCGTTTTTGTCTCGCGTAGCCCTGGAAAGGCTGGTAGAAAACATGCGGGGTGAATTCGCGGGCGATTTCCGCCGTCCGGTCCACCTGCATGGAATGGACGACGACAAGCTCCCCCGCCCACGCCACCGTTTCCAGGCACGAACGGATGTTGTGCTCTTCCGCGCCGGAAATGAGAATGACAGAAACGTCGCTTAGCGAATGGTGTTTATCCATCAGCACAAAAATAGGGAATTGACAGCGAAAACCACCACGATGCGGACCCCTGCTGAAAGTTCCCGGTTCACCTCCACGGCTTTTCACGCGACAAGAAATTTTTTCTTTCCCGGGGAATGAAAACCCACGCGGGAATTGTTTCATTACTACACGGGGTAATATCTCCGCCACCTGGTTCCAGGTGATCATAGCTTGCGGATACGATATTACGGGTTCTTTCATTCCATACACGTGACGAGGATTTTTATGCGGCAACTGGTTACCATCTTTCTTGTTCTTGGAAGTGTGTTTTCAACGGCGCGGGCGCAGGTCATCTACTGGCAGGAAAACGGTGTTCCCGTCTGCACGGAGAAGGGGCTGCAACGACGCCCGGCGCTGATCTCCGACCGGAACGGCGGCGCGTTCATTACGTGGGAAGACTTCCGGCGCGGATCCCGCTCCGACATCTACGCGCAGCGAATCGACCGCGATGGCAACACGCTCTGGAAGGAGAACGGCATCGCGGTGTGCGAGGAAGCGGGAAACCAATACCTGGCGGGGATTATTCCCGGCGAAAAAGGCGGAGCCATCATCGTATGGTGGGATCGGCGCGGATCATCGTACGACGTGTACGCGCAACGCCTCGCCCCGGATGGAAGCCTTGCGTGGACGCCCGCCTCGGGAAAGCCCGTCTGCGTCATGGCCGAGGATCAGTACCTTGCCTCCATTGTTCCGGACGATCACGGCGGTGTTATTGTTTTCTGGCAGGATCGCCGGAACGGTCCATCCGATATTTACGCCCAGCGTCTTGACCGCGAAGGAAACATCCTCTGGGCGGAGAACGGTATACCCGTTTCCACGTCGGCGGGAAAACAGCTCTATCCCCAGGCAACCCGTGACGGCTACGGCGGCGCGTTCGTCGTGTGGACCGACAAGCGCTCCGAGGACGATATCTACGCGCAGCGGGTGAACGCCGACGGCACCATTGCGTGGGACACGACCGGAGTTCCCATCGTGACTTTTCCGGGACGCCAGGTTCTTCCCCGCGTGGCCACGATAGGCACCGACCGGCTGATTGTCATTTACCTGGACTACGGCAGCGGCTCGGGAACCGACCTGGTCGCGCACATCGTGGATGGAGCGGGCAAGCTCCTGCTGGGCAAATACGGGAAAAAGCTGGCCCAATCCGAGGAATCCCAGGCCGGGCTGACGCTCGCGTCCGCGCCGAATGGCAGTGTCATCGCCGGATGGACAGATTACAAGGGCGGTTCCACCACCGGAGATATCTACGTGCGCACCATCGATTCAACCGGGGTCGTCAACCAGATTCCGGTGGACGGAACCTCCATAACCGCGGGCGCTCCGGACGCCCAGGAGAATCCGAGCATGGTAGGCGACGGATTCAACGGCGGATTCGTAACGTGGCAGGATCGTCGCAGCGGAAACGATTTCGATCTCTACATGCGAAGGTTCAATAACCGCGGCGCCATGTGGAAGAACCAGGGAGTGCTTCTGACCAGCGAATCCAGGAACCAATTGGCGCCCAGGGTAATCGAAAGCGAAAAGGGAACAGCCATCATCGCCTGGTACGACGGGCGGGTGATGGACGGCGTTGCCGATATCTATGCCCAGCGCGTCGGATACACACCGTGGCTGGAGGCCCCGGAATCATTCCAAATGGATGACACCTGGCTGGGAAAATCCAGCCGCAGGATTTACACGTTGAAAAACAGCGGCGGCGATACACTCAGGATTTTCAACCTCAATTTCGCCGGCGGCAATACCAGGGATTTTTCCATCATCACAAATCTTTCGTATCCGATACTGCTCTCGATGGGAGAAAAGCTCGATGTGGAATTAGAATTCTCGCCAACACGGGGAGGCGCCCGATCCACAAAAATCCGCCTCAATACGAATGCCCCCGGCTCGCCGCATTTCATCCCGCTCACCGGCATCGGTATTGAACCGAAAATCGAGATCACGCGGAATTTTTGTTCCTTTGGACTTCTTCGCATCGGACGGTACAAGGATTCCACGCTCAGCGGGTGGATACGCAGTTCCGGCACGGGAACGCTGCGTCTTGATTCCGCGTGGATCGACGGCGACTACCCCGAGTATTATTCCATCCTTTCACCCCCGTTCCCGGTTTCACTCGCGCCCGATTCCGCGCTGAGGCTCACGGTTCGATTCACGCCCGGTTCACGGGGATTGAAGCGGGCGTCGTTGTTTATCCGTCACAACGCAGGTACGGAACCGGCCGAGATCAAACTCGCGGGTTCCGGGGATTTTGCGCGGCTGGTGTACGCTCCCGTATCCATCAATTATGGAAAGATTCCCCTGAACTGGGATCCTGGAAAGGAAATTACAATGACCGCGTCGGGTTCAATGGGACTTTCGATATATTCCATTTCACTCGTCGGCGCCGACACCGTGGACTTCCGGCTGGTGGGTGTTCGCTCATACGAGCTGGAAAACGGGCAAACGCACAGGGTGTGGGTGCATTACAATCCAAAGCGCCTCGGCGCCAGCATCGCCGCCCTGCGCATCGAAACCGATGATCCCAACAGTCCCGCCGAAATTCCGCTCCGGGGGGAAGGCGACATCGTGAACAGCACGGAAAAACAAAACACGCCTTCGAGCTTCGATGTCTCGGTTTTCCCAAATCCAGCCTCCGCTACTACGGGTTCGGTCACAATTTCCGTTTCCGTACCTGCACGAAAAAAAGCCAGGCTCGTGTTGCGCGATCTTCTTGGGCGAGCAATCTCCCGGTCGCCGAAACGCCTATTTGACGGAGGCAAGCACACGATCATTATCCCATCGTCATCCTTGAACCCCGGAATATACTTTGCTGAACTTTCCTTTGAAAGACACCGCATCGTAAAACGGTTCACTGTCGTGCCGTGAAGGAGAAACAGGGGGTTTTTAATTTTCGATTATCGATTCTCAATTTTGAATTATTGCGGAGATTTGGTTAGAACGTTGGAACGTTAAAACGTTTGAACGTTTTTCACTTCGCTGTTTAAAAAACCGTTGAAACGATTTGATTTTTCCCCCGGCTAACATTTTTCCCACGGATGAATCCGTGGGCTGATGGATTTCTTTGGCCCGATAATACATACAACCATTGCCTGTCATTCCCGCGAAA
>JALUUP010000457.1 GCA_027021285.1 Bacteroidota bacterium
TGACCAGGGTCTCGAAAAACGCCCCCTTGTTCCGGTATTCCAGGTAGTAGTACTTCAACGATTTCAGCTCGACGCAAAGTTTGTCCGGAACGTACCGCACGGTAATCGTGCCGAAATCCGGCAGTCCGGTCTTCGGGCACACCGAGGTGAACTCGGGATTTACGTGGGTGATCTCGTAATTGCGTTCAGGATACGGGTTGTCGAATGTTTCTATTTCAGCCACTTGGAGATCTCCTCAAGTATTCGTGTTCAATTCTTGCGATGGGGATAAAATAGCCTATACACCTCTCCGATCAGGTCCCCAGATAAGTTTGTGTAACTGGATGTGAAGTCGCGCGGGAAGGCCGTCTTCGAGCATCCACCCGGCGAGAGTTTCCAGGTTTATTGCGCCATGCACGGGCGAAATGAAGATGGAAGAAACCCTGTGTGGCAAGTCGTGCTGCCGGATGGTGTCCGCCGCATAACGGTAGTCGCTTTCATCGGCCACGACGAACTTCACTTCGTCGTGCGGATGAAGACACACGAGGTTGCTCCAGCGCATGCGTTCCGCCACGCCCGATCCGGGGCACTTGATATCCAGGATCTTGATAACACGTGGATCGACCTTTGCGACATCGACGTGGCCTCCGGTTTCCAAAGCGACCGTGTAGCCGTCGTCACAGAGTTGTTTCATGAGCGGGAACGAAGCCTCCTGTTCGAGAGGTTCGCCGCCTGTGATTTCCACGAACCGCGTGGGAAAGCCGCTGATTCTTTCGCGGATTTCAGTCAACGACATGCGCTCCCCTTCGCCGTCGTGTTCGAGCGCGTAGCCGGTGTCGCACCAGCGGCAACGAAGACCGCACCCCTGTGTGCGTATAAAAACACAAGGCAGCCCTGAACGGCTGCCTTCACCCTGTATGCTGTAGAATATCTCGTTGATCAGCAGCGTTTCCACCTTGCGTTACGAGGTGCTGGCGCTGGTGAATTTTCTGGAGATGGCCGTGTACATCCCCACGGCCGCGGCGAGTTTCAATGCGTCCCACCATTGAGGACTGATGAAACCGGCCTTTATGGAAATCGACCAGTCATGGATATACAGCGCATTGAGTTGAACAACTCCCGTAGTAAATATCAGGAGCAGGCCGAGCGTCATGGCGACGGTTGCCAGGATCGTGCGCGGGATGCGCTGTCCCCATTGCCAGTCGTGAATGATCAGGCCAACCAGCCATGCGGCGATCGGAAATCCAAGCAGGTACCCGCCCGTCGGACCGAAGAGATGCGGAAAACCGCCTGCGCCGTTTGCGAACACGGGTAATCCCACGGCTCCGGCGGCGAGATAGGCGATCTGGCTGTAAGCGCCCGCGCGCGCACCGAGAAGCGCTCCCGCAAGCAGCACGAACAGGGTTTGCAGCGTGAATGGAACGGGAACGGTCGGAATGGCGATTTGGGCTCCGGCAACGGTGAGTACGCCGAATATGGCGACCCACACGGTCTTGCTTATAACCGTGTTGGAGGTCAATGTTATC
>JALUUP010000458.1 GCA_027021285.1 Bacteroidota bacterium
GAGATGAGCTTCTTCCGCGTGTACAGCGGCATGATTACATCGGGTCTGGAGTTGGTCAACCGCCGTACGGGCAAGATCGAACGCATCAACCAGGTGTACGCCATTAACGGAAAAGATCGCAAGGAAGTGCCGCGACTGGTGGCGGGTGATATCGGCGCCGTGGTTAAATTGAAGGAAACGCGCACCAACGACACACTGAGCTCGAAAACATTTCCCGTGGTGTTGCCGCCGATAGAATTTCCCGAACCAATCATCACCGGTGCTATCAAGCCGAGGAGCAAAGGGGATGAAGACAAGATCAGTACCGCCCTGAAGATCCTTCACGAGGAGGATCCGAACTTCCTGTACAAGTATGATGAAGAAACGCACGAAACGGTAATAAGCGGGCAGGGCGAGATCCATCTGGACGTCATGGTTCAGCGCATGAAAGAACGGTTTTCGGTGGACGTCGATTTGAGCCAGCCGCGGATTCCATACCGCGAGACAATTCGCGGGAAAACGGAAGTCTCGTACAAGCATAAAAAGCAGACAGGCGGAGCGGGACAGTACGGCGAAGTCTATCTGCGCCTGGAACCCCTTCCCCGCGGTAGCGATTACGAGTTTGTGAACGCTATCGTGGGGGGCGTCATCAGCGGTAAGTTTATTCCCGCCGTGGACAAGGGGATCCGGGAAATCATGGAACGTGGCGTCCTGGCGGGCTACAGGGTTGTGGACGTGCGCGTAACGTTGTTCGACGGTTCGCAGCATTCGGTGGATTCCAACGAGATATCGTTTAAAACGGCCGCTATCATGGCTTTCAAGAAAGGCTTCCTGGAGTGCAAACCGACATTGTTGGAACCGATCTACGAAGTCCAGGTCACGGTACCCGAGGATTACATGGGCGATGTCATGGGCGATGTTTCTTCGCGAAGAGGAAAGATCCTTGGCATGGATACCGACGGGCACTTCCAGATCATCAAGGCCCTGATTCCGCTTGCGGAACTGTACCAGTATGCCACAAGCCTGCGATCCATGACGCAAGGGCGCGGCATTTACACCAGGAGATTCTCTCATTACGAAGAAGTACCGCCTGACGTGCAGAAGAAGATTATCGAAGAAGCACAGAAAGCGAAGGAAAACGAGTCGTGATGCGTAGCCGGATCGTTGCTGTCGGTCTTTTCGTTCTCTGCCTGGCGGCGCTGCCGCTCGAGGCCCAAATCCTGGAAGGACAGTCACAGGGTGGGGGAACGGGAACGATTATCCGCACCGGCGGAGCCTTTTACGATTTCGGCAGCGAAACAGGTCTCAACTTTGACGTGAGCATATGGGGATTTGTCAACAATCCCGGGCGCTATCGTATCCCAAGTAATATGAACCTCCTGGATCTGTTCTCCTACGCGGGAGGGTTTCGTGAGGGCGCGTTCTTGGACCGTATCAAGATCATCCGACGGCCTCTGGATGACGAGAACCAGACAATGGTGAAAAGGGTTTTCGAGGTGAATCTCGAACAGTACATCCAGCTG
>JALUUP010000459.1 GCA_027021285.1 Bacteroidota bacterium
AGTTATCTCGGAGGCCTACGATCAACTCGGACTCCAGGCAGAGGATGTCACCACTGCGGTTGGTTTCCCCACTGTTAATGAGATCAAGATTCGCGGCACCACGGTTGACAACGTGGCCTCGGTGGATGCCGCGGGCGGCGGCATTTGCCTCGATCCCCGCAATCCCCGCAACCCTTTCCAGACGGACGATCCGGAGAAGGGAAAATGGGTGTGGACCGGTTCGTTCAATGAACCCGGCGATTACCAGATCACACTCAACGCCCGGGGTAACCGCGGCGCGGGAGCTCTCGACGTGGCCAAGCCGATCACGTTTACCGTGCACGTGAAAAAGCCGTTCCTCCGTCGTCGCATGCCGCTGGGCGCGTATGCGGGCGAGTTCTTCAACATGAACATCTCCGTTGTGGGTTTGGACAACGTGACGGATTACGCCTGGCAGGTATTCGTGGATAATACGATGGTTCTCGACGGCACCGGGCCGACGATTGATTACAAGGTTCCGGATACGGATGTCGGAAAGACATTGCGGATCGAAGCGATGTACAAGAACCAGAAATACGGCTACCTGGCGGATTCCAGCGCGACGGAAATGCAATCGTCAACGTTTACTTTCCCGATCACGCCGCAACCGATTCGCATCGTGTCCGAGTCCTTTGCATCAGGGAAAGAGTACCCGATCAATACACCGTTCTCGTTCGTAACCGCCAAGTGCGGCGTATGTTCTTCGAAGAATATCAAGAACGTGCAGCGAAACGAGATTCGCATAGAAGTCGAGTCGGCAGGTGGCGAAGACCTTCTCGATGAAATACAGGTCGAGCCGCAAATGAATCCCAATACAGGTACAGACGGCGGAACGAAGGTAACGTTCTATCTTCGGGGGAGAGTCAGTCGCGAGGGAGATGATGCAACGATCCGCATCCGCGTGGGGTCGGTGGAAAAAACGTATGACATCATCCTGTATCGTGAGTGAGAGGAGGCCCCTACTAATGAACATACAAACAAGAACAATACGACAGCTAACAACCATGAGAATGCGACCAGCCCATTGCGCCGTGTTTCTCGCCTGCCTGGTTTGGATTGCGATTACCGTTCCGAGCCCGGTTCGCGCGCAGTCCGATACGGAAGTACGGCAGAAACAAAAAGAACTCAAGGAAGTTCATACCGAAGTCCAGACCAAGCAGATCATCGTGGAAGACGCGGCCAAGGATAAACCTCGACCAACATCTTCAAGAAGGCGCCGGGGATTCGCCTCAACCGGCTACGATTACACGCAGGTGAAGGGCTTCACGCTGCGGGCGTACCATGATCGGCTCGACGAACTCTTCAAGCAGGCGTACGATCTCAAGATGTTTGAAGACGAATACCGAAAGGACGGGACCTTCCCTGTTCCCGGCCGGAAAGGGCTGGGTAGCGCCCAAATCCGTGCAGTCGAGATCTACTATGCCGAATCTACAATTGAAGAGCAGGAAAACGAGGGCGCTCCTCCGTTTGAATTGCTGGAAATTCGAATCATCAAGAACGAACAATTACCTCCTGAAGAAATGGGGGGTGAAGGCGAAGGCGAGACGGGGTTGTTCGGTCTTGGCGGCAGTTCCGGCGAAACAGTTGTGAAAGCATTCAATCTTGCCGGTTCCAAGCTTTGGTCGATGCTCAATCTCCTCGATCCCGATCTTTACGATGATATCCTGGCGCGCCGGAGCCAGGAGCCGTCCATCGCCCTGCCCGCGGACGTGTGGTACCCGGAAAAACGCGGGCCGTTCGTAGTTCAGGGTAAGAATCTTGAATTCATGAAAGGACGGTTCAACACGTTCTGGAATCCCGAGGATACGGTTGTCGTTCCACAGCCTCCGGCACAGGAAGAAATGCCGGGACCGATCGTCAAGACGACTGTTCCGATCTATTACCCGGAGAACACAAAGATCCGGATCAAGAATCAAAACGCCCAGGATCCAATGAAGGTATCCAGCGCGTCATTTATTGGCGAAACAGCGGGAGATTGGCGTGTGACAACGAAGCTTCCGATTGTTTTGAAACCCAAAGGGGAAGACGGGGATCGGTTCGAATTGAAATTCGAGTACGTGGGTAAGTCGCTATACGAGACGATGGGATACTTGAAGGTCAACGCGCCGGAAGCCAAGATGACACAGGTCATACCCATCGTTGCGAATCCCGGTAAGAAGCCCTCCGACGTAGCCGTGCTCGATTTCTCGCTGTTCGGAATTGAGCTGCGTTCGCCTGCACGGGCCTCGTTCGCGCCGAACTGGAGCATCAAGTACAGGTTGGGCAACGATGAGATCAACGCCCCGTTGTGGGCCTCCGGGATGAGCGCTCTGATGGTGGGATACAAGAATGAAATGCACCTCGGCCTCATCCTTCCCATGAACATGGTGACGCCCGACATGCCGACGCCCCTGGCGTTGAACCACGGGTTGTTGACCTCGCCGATGGGCTATACGATGGACTTCGATTTTTCTTTCGGGTTCCCGTTTGCCTTGACGGGCGATCTCAGTGTCGCCGACAAGTTCGACGGCGACGTAGCGTATTCGCACATGAAAGTGCTGGACAAAGTGGTGGATCTGGTTGACTATACCAACGATTTCTTCTACTACTCCACCATTGCCCGCCTGGCCTATCCGCTGATGTTCGTCAACAGCGAGAGAAACCCGACGTTCAGCTTCCGCGTGGAAGTCGGCGGCGGCTACGTGCAGGTGCAGAGAGCGCACGTCGTTATGCCGGGAGAGACGTCCAAGGTGTACGAGAACAACGTCATCGAATTCAACGCGGGTCCGGGCACCATGTACACGCTGGGCAAGGAAGACGAAATCGTGGACGTCTTTTTCCGCATGAGTTTCATCAACATGGGCGCCACGAATCCGTACGGCATGGGTATTCAATACTTCAACGGAGGCATGATGGCAAACGCCTGGCTCGAGCTGACCAAGTGGTTCCGGGTCGAAGCCAAGTATGCCTTCCTGCTGCGTGGGCGTAATATCTGGGAACAGGAAACCAGTTATTTCCAGATAAGTCCGCGATTCCGTTTTGGTTTCCCATCAATCTTTAATTAAGGAGGGGATGCCATGAAAAGAATACACACTGAACGTGCCATGCCGATAACAGACAGAAAGACTATGAATCTCAAACACATCATGATCTTGAGTATCCTGTTCGCTGTTCTGCTGGTCTGGGTTGCCCCCCTGCCGGTAGCGGCGCAGGATGCGACCCGTAGTGACGCGATTTCAAGCGTGGAACAGGCATTGCGTTTCATGCGCAGCGCCAATTACTCGGAGCAGGAACTTGCCACGCGCATGAACTGGGGTTCTCCAAAACTGGTCAATGAAATGGTCTCCTACAACCCCGCGGACGACGACCGCGCGAATTACTACTCGCTTCTCATGCTTGCCATCAACCATTACAGTGATGAAAGCATGCGTCTGAACATCCTGATCCGCGCCATCACAACGTTGGATCCCCTGGTTCAGAAATTCTTCCCGCAGTGGATCATCCAGGACGAACCGCTGATTCTCGAAATCATGCGGAAGATCAGGGACAATCGGGATGACATCAGCGATATGGAGGCGGTGGAGGTCGCCGAGCGCTTGATGAGCGGAAAGGCGAAGATGCGGGTGGTGCAGCGCCCGAACGACGAGAACAACCTCATCGGTATCATCATCGAGAAAGCGAGACCGGTCAGCGAAAACAATCCTTCGTCCGCTGGATTTATGCCCAATCGCGATGATCCCGAGTTCGAAGATTACCGGCTCGTGGGACGGCGAATACTCCGGGAAACGCTGACGCCGGATGTTTACGAAAAACTCGTTGCCCGCGATTATCCCCATACGATGGAAACGGGTGTCATCAAGCCGGCGCCGTACGTCGCCGAATCCGGTATCAGTGTGCCGTTTGGCGGCGGGTTCATGTGGACACTGAGCACCGATGAACGCGCCAAGGACGGCGTCTCGCTGAAAGTATCCCGTGTCCGCGCGGGATTCGAGCTCAAGATCGGACAGGACTGGGTAAACCTGCCGTTCCTCTACGGTCCCCAGTGGAACTTGATGATCGTGTATGAACCCGATCCGACGGAATATCTCAAGGCCGGAATCGCCGTTCCGTTCGTGTGGGGCGACCAGAGCATCGAGAAGGATTTCGCCTTGTTCAAGCACCGGAAACTGAACGGTACACTCGGATTTACCGGAGAGTACTGGAAACAGCTTTCGAGCAGCTCGGCCGGCCGCGAGTCTGACGCCCAGGGAATCGGCGCCGCGACGTTCATTTCCTTTGGTTTGAAATCTTTCGGCAGTAAAACGATTACCGACGTGAACGGATCCATCATCAACGGCGATGGCGCGAACCCGGATATATTCGCTCCCTCTCGCTATAACACGTTCTATCACATCACTGCGACTGCCACGGGATACTACTGGCGTGATCTTGGTTCCTGGCTTCTCGAAGGACTTCGCCTGCATGTCGGCGCAGGCTACATGAAAGTCGAAGGCAGTAAGAGAAAAGTCTTCGGTCCTCCTGATGCCGTTGCCAGTTCGGACATCAACATTACGGACAGTATCAAGACTGTTTCAAGCAAGGCGGTCATGGATGCCTATGTGAAACTGGAGTACAACAGCACCGGTAAGACCGTCTATGGCGTGTCGCTCCAGTATTTCAACGGCAGCCTGATGGGCGAACTGTACCTGAATATTTTCGAATGGCTCCGGGCGCAGGTCAAGTATTCCCGCCTGGTATTCCGCGATCCGGAAATCTGGGAATACAACGAGATGATCGTTCCCGGCTTGCAGTTCAGGTTCCAGTTCTGACGCTGTTATCGACGCGAAAAATGCCTTGCCAGTTCGCAAGATCGGCAAGGCATTTTTCATTTTTTTGGAAAGGGGGATTTCTATCAACCTTCATCGTACAGACATTCATGCATGCGACGGGCCGGCTTCATCAAATATGGGCTGGCTCGTGGAAATAACGTTCGAACCTCGTTCCTCGAGATGTCCAGGTGATGATCAATGTCTCGTTTTTTCCGCCTTGGAAATTGCTGCGTGAGGCCCTAGCTTGCACTTGATGATAACGAAGGGCTCAGGATGGGAGGAACACATCGCGTGCTGGCGGAAACCGGTACGGCAAGGGCCTGTACAGTGCCTTCTCTCGATCTTTTTGCTCCTGTGTTTTTTCCCGTGGCTGTTATCCGCGCAACTCAACTCGCGGCCGGACACCGTTATCCAGGGTAAACGCCTCTCGATCGTTTCTGCCTCTTCCAACAACCCCCGGAGGGTTTGGATCAGTCTGCGGACCATCGACATCAGCCGTTATCCCAAGGTGAGTCTGATCATCGACGCCAGGGACAGCGCCAACAATTTTTACCAGGGATTGCGCAAGGATGATTTCGTGATCAAACAGGACGGTATCCCGATGAAGATCGAATCCCTGGAAACGATTTCCGCCGACAATACTCTTCCGGTTGACATCGTTTTTGTCATCGACCAGACCGGTTCGATGCGCCAGGAAGTCAACGAGGTAAAAGTCAACGTCGATGAATTTACGGCCCGCCTGTCCGCCAAGGGGATCGATTATCAACTGGGGCTGGTCACGTTCAGCGACTGGGTGGAACGCGTGCGGGATTTCACGTCCGATGTTTCCGAGTTCAAACGGTGGATTGACGGACTGCGCATCCGGGGCGGGGGGGACGACAACGAAAATGCCCTGGAAGGAATCCGGGCAGCGGCTGGATTGAAATTCCGGCACAATTCACAGAAAATCATCGTCCTTATCACCGATGCCATGTATCATCAACGTGGCGATCATGGCGATGGCAAGACCGAGTTCACGACAAGGTCGATGAGCATGTTTCTGCGGAAAAATTTTATCCGGCTGGTTGCGATCACGCCTCCCAAGTTTGACGCCTATCGCCAGTTGGTCGACGCGAGCGCGGGTTGGAGGTTCAATATCATCGAGGATTTCAGCTCGGTGCTCAATGATTTCAGCCAAAGCATCGCCAACCTGTACTCCGCCACGTACACCATGAAAGAAAACATTCCACCGGAGTCGATCCGCCTGGAAATCCGGAACCTGGATGACGAGGTCATCCTCGACGAGGATGTCCCGTTGTTGGAGGTGGACAAGAAATTCGTGTTCAGCAATATTCTGTTCGATTTCAACAAGGCGACACTGAAGTCGGATTACATCCCCGAGCTCACTCATGTCCTCGCCATGCTGAACGCGTACAAGAGCATGGAAATCGAGGTCGTGGGCCATACCGACGAAATTGGATCGGATGCATACAATCTCGCCCTGTCGGAAGCACGCGCGCTGTCGGTCAAGAATTACCTCATCAAACGAGGCGTTCCTGCGAACAGGATTCGCACCCGTGGCATGGGCAAGCGGTATCCGATCGCAAGCAACGACACGGAAGTGGGGCGCCGCCTCAACCGCCGAACGGAAATCGTGATTGTCAAGAAGTGACGGCGTGTTGGATCATTCGCCCATGACTTTTACCACGACTCTCTTTCGCCTCTGTCCGTCAAATTCGGCGTAGTAGATTTGCTGCCACGGTCCGAAATCAAGCTCGCCCTCCGTGATGGGAACGATGACCTGGTGGTGAACCAGCAGGCTTTTCAAATGCGCATCGCCGTTTGTTTCACCGGTACGGTGATGGCGGTAATCGTCGCGGTACGGGGCGAGTTTTTCCAGCCACTGATCGATGTCCGCAAGCAAGCCGTCTTCGGCATCATTAACCCATACGCCCGCAGTGATGTGCATGGCCGAAACCAGGACCATCCCTTCCCTTACGCCGCTTTTCCGCACGATGTCCGCCACGGTTTCCGTAATATTGATATATTCCCGGTGAGACGAGGTGTTGAACCAAAGGTATTCCGTGAAACTTTTCATGCCTGACCTCCAAGTGCAAGAGACTCCGTGTTCCTGGCGTCCCGGCGCATCGCGACCGGGAATGTTTCTTCAAGATACAAAGGTGTGCAGGATCTGTCCTTATCGGTTGGTGCGCCCATGACCGCAGGCGAGAAGAAAGGTCCGCTTCCGGAAAAGGAAACGCGGGAAGCGACGCTGCGAAAGATTATTTTCCACAGTCCGGCCACGGCGTTCATGGTCGGCGTGTTTGAGGAC
>JALUUP010000460.1 GCA_027021285.1 Bacteroidota bacterium
TGGAAAATGATTTCCTCCACATCTTTGCTCTGGAGCACGCGTGTTACGATTTCCTGGTAGATCTTCGGCACGCTGAAGAAGACGGAGGGACGCACACGTTTCCAGTTTTCGATCAGGAGGTCCGTGTTTTTTCCGAACCCGTGTTCCAGCGACAGCAGGGCGCCGTTGGTGATGGCCGCGTATTTCTCGAAAATCCCGCCGAAGCTGTGGTGCCAGGGCAGGTAAGAAAGAAAGCGATCGTTCTCCGAGAGATTCCAGAGAAGACGCAACGCGGCTTGCTGGGACAGGATATTCCCGTGGGTCAACTGGACGCACTTCGGTTTCCCCATCGTGCCGGAAGTGTACATCATCAGGCACACGGAATCACGAGGCACATCGTATCCCGCGAAATCCTCAGCTTTCTGATAGCCAATCATATCCCGGAAGGAATAGAGATTCGCGTGTGATTGCTCCACGGAATCGAAATGAATGATCCCGCGGTACGTTTGCGGCGACGAGAGCCTGTCGTATTGCCCCTGATCAGCAACGACCACAAAAGACGGTTCGCAGAATGCCACGAGGGAATCCGCGATCTGCGCCGGGAAGCCTGCGAAAATCGGCACGAACACCGCTCCCATGGACATGACCGCCAGTTCCATTTCCAGCATTTCCATGCGGTTGCGGGACAGTACGGCCATCCGGTCTCCCGGTCTGAAACCGTGATCGAGCAGGAAGTTCTGGATGGAAAGGATATCCGAGGTAAGCTGTTTCCACGAAAGTTTCAGTTCGTTCCCGTTCCGGATTTCCTGGTAGAGAATACGGTCGCCGAAGCGGGCGGTATTGTCACGCACCATGACCGCGATGTTACGTTCATACTCGGGAAGTGAAAGATCGGATTGCCACACCCCGGTCCGTTTCATGCCGCCTTCTCCGCAAGCTTGAAGTGACGATACCCGCCCCACAGGGCGGCTCCAATTGCGCCCGCCGTCATGGGATGTTCGGACGGGTAAATATCCAGGCCCATGTTTTTCTTGCTTTGCTCTTCCTGGATGGCTGCCACCAGCCCTTTGTCCATTGCCATTCCGCCGGTCAGGATCACCGGGGATTCCACCTTCAGTTTGCTCAAAAGCTTCAAGATTCGGCCCGCGATAGAAAGATGAATCCCCTTGATGATATCAGGCGTGGGAATACCCTGCGCCACCATGTTGATGACGTCGGTTTCCGCAAGCACGGCACAAATGCCGCTTGTCCGGCTCGGATCCGTTGACTGCATCGAGAGCGTGCCCACCTCGTCGAGGGTCACCCCGAGATAGCGGGTGATGTTTTCGAGAAACTGTCCCGAGCCGGAAGCACACTGGCCCGTCATGGCGTAGCTGCGAACCCGTGCCCCTTGTTCCAACGTGATCGCCCGGCTGAACAACGCGCCCAGGTCCACTACCGTTCGTGCTTCGGGATGGAAGTGGTACGCGCCACGCGCATGCGTCGTCATACTGTAGAAGTGCCCGCGCTTTCGGCGAACCAGCTCGCCCTCGCCCGTGGAAGCGACGTAAATGAGATCTTCATACTTCAGGTTGTGCCGGTCGAAGATCTCCTGTTCCAGTTGTTCGATCACCTGTGTGGGATTCCGTTTACGGATCTTTTCGTTGACGATATCGATGATATCGGAATCGCCGTCGCGGTAATCGATCAGCGCCATCTTGATATAGCTGCTGCCGACGTCTATACCGAGAGAATAATTCATAACGATCACCTCGCTTCACTGAATATGGCCGCACCCAGCGCGCCCATGAAAATAGAATCCGCATGGAGATTGATCTTGATGTCTCCGTAATTCTGTATTACCAGTTGCTCGACGTACTTGACCACCGCGGGATTGCGGGCCACACCGCCGGTAAACGTCATTTCATTCCGCACACCCCCGGACCTCGCCAGCAAACCGAACGCCCGCTGCACGATAGCCTTGTGCAAACCGGCAAGGATGTTTTCTTTCTTTTCACCGAGATTCAGGTACTCCCGGAGTTCCGCACCCGCGAACACGGTGCACGTGCTGCAAATATTCGACTCATACTCGGCCTTGAGCGCCAGCGGACCCAGTTCACCCACGCTCATGCTCATCTCGTCGGAAATGTAGCCGAGGTAGCGTCCGCACCCCGCAGCGCAGCGGTCGTTCATCTGGAAGCTCGTTACAAGGCCGTGTTCGTCCACCTGGATCGCCTTGGTGTCCTGCCCGCCGATGTCGAGAACGGTCCTGGTCTTAGGAAAGTATGTATGGGCTCCCATGGCATGGCAGAGAATTTCGGATTTGATGTGTTTCTGATCGAACGGCAGCAACTGGCGCCCGTAGCCGGTGCCGATGAAATCCGCCGGTTCGAGATTGATCGCCGCGACTTCGGCCAGGTGCACGGCGACCTCTTTCCGCAGCGACCGAAGTTCCTCGGGCATGAAATCCAGCGCTTGCTCCGTCAGATCGATGAAGTTGAACTCCAGCAGCTTGTTCTCGACCGGCGTGATACAGCGGTCGTATATTGCCACGAGATGATCGAACAAATCGCGTTCGCGGTTCTGTATGGCGTGCATGTACGGCTCGCTGAACAGGTCGCGGAAAAATTCCGACGTGCTGCTGACCTTGTTGTTGAAGAACTTGTCCTTGACCGCCGCTTCGACATCATCACAGGCCGAGCGAATAATGTCAACAATCTCGGCCGCGGGAACTCCGTTTGATGCATGATTCGCCTGTTCCAGCATGGCGTTTTTCAATTCAGCGAATCGTTCCTCGAACTGGAGATAGTGGAACCGCCCTTCCAGAAGCGCAACGAGGTGGTTCCAGTCGACTTCGCCGCTCGAGCTCTCTTTCATCCTCCGCAAGAGGATCGTAAACCGTGAGTTGAACTCGGCTTCCATGCGGGCAATTTCCGCGGCGACTTCATAATTCGACCGCGTGTTCGTAATGCCGCGCCCGATGATGTTGTGCTTTTCATCGATAAGCACCGCTTTCGAGGTGGTCGAGCCGAGATCGATTCCAAGATAGGTCTTCATGCCACCGCCTCCATCCTGCGCTTCATGATCTGCCGCTGTTCCAGCATCTGGAAGAAGCTGTCAAGGCGATTCTTGATATTCGAATACGAGTAGTAACGCGGGTCAACCAGGTCCGTTTCGATAAACCCGACCGGTATCTGCAGGCGTTCTTCCAGTTCCCGCATCATGACCAGTTGACCGGCGGAAAACGAATTGCAGCTCTTGATGGAATTCACAAGGAAACCGTCCGCGTGGTAACGTGTTATGAATCGTTCGATAAGGTCGATTCGCTGGGGCAGGTTGCGGTTGGTATAACAGCCCAGGCAATACTCGGCCAGGCTTTTCAAGGGATCGTCGGAAGAATGCCGGAACCCGTCGTCGTACACCCCGCCGACACGCGTGTAGGTCGATCCGACGAACACCGCTCCCATCTCGTAGAACAGCTTCCAGAAACCGCGGAAGTGGGTCCAGTTTGGAGGTCCCTCGACAACGAGGCGGAAATTTTCCTCCTGGAGAACGCCGTCAGGTGTGATCGGTCCCATCTTGTTTTCAACGCGAAAGCGCACTTCGCTTGCCAGTTCCTCGTAGTAATCCACGCACTCCGGGCTGCCGCGGAACGCGGTGAAAATCGGTCCGATGTAATACACCCCGCCGAAGTATGCGTCGATGGGCGAAGGGCGATTCTGGGCGGAGTCGAATATCTCGATCAACAAGTCTTCCGCCTTGGCGGAAAGGTCGAGCTTTTCTCCCAGTTTCGTTTCGTTGAACTTTACCCCGCTGACTTTTTCGAACTTGGGAATGACCTCGGTGCGCAACTGCTCCTTGATGTACTCGATATGATCGGGTTCAATTCTCCCCCCTTCCTGGTAAGGAATGTGGAGCATGGCGATCTCCGCGTCCGGGTACAGGTGCTTCAGGTTCTCGAACCACTTCATGAACACGAAACACCCCGTGTAACTGAGCAGCAGCAGGTCGGGCGGCGGAAGCTGCTGGCCGGTCGGGCCGATGTTCCCCTGTACCATCATACCGACGTCGCATTTCACGTAGGAACAAATGTCTTCCGAGTAGCCCATGTCTTCCGCTTCCCGGATGTAGTCGCGGGACTTCTTGCGCATCCCGGATTGAAGCGCGTTGATTTCCGGATACACCGGGAGCATGTCGAAGGTGTAGATCAGCTCGGTCAGGTTGCCGGGCACGAACGTATAGACGACTTTCTTCCCCGTTTCCCGTACCTGGGACAGCTCCATGAAATGATCCGCCAGCATCTGTTTCTGCTTGAGCATGCTGTTTTCTTTTTGAACGGTCATGTCGCCTCCCTCCGGCCGCGCCAGCATCGGAGCAATTTCGGGTTATCGATGTACATACAAGGCTCCTTCTATAGTAGTTGATTTATAATGTTCCGTTTGGGGTCAGCGTCACGATTCACTCCCACAACTTGATCATGTCCGCGAACGTACCGGCCTGTTCCTTGATGACGTGAAACTGGCCGAGGTTTTCGTGGTACTGGAATCCGAAATGACGGATGTGGTTCGCGTCCATCGCCTGTTCCAGCAGGGGACGATCCAACAACGCCGGGTCGCAGAAACTCGGGGCGCAGAATAGCACACCATCGGCCCTGCGGTCGATAACCTGCTGCTTCAATTGTTCGCCCTTCGGTTTGTCCGCTTCGTACACGGCGGAAGAAAACTCGCTTTGATCGAGGTACGCCTCGATGAGCGCGGACACCGGGTCGTCGGTGTCGCTGGGAATATCCGTCTTGATCCACTTCATCCCGAGCTGCATATCGTCTTCCACCACGTAACAACCGGCGTTCTCGATGGTCTTGATGAGACCCAACGGCGGTTGTTCACAAAAGGCCCCGGAAATCACCACGCGAATCTTGTCCTCCGGTTCCGCGTCAACCGCCCGCGCCAGCTCCAGGATTTCCTCCAGGTACCCGTTGTGTTCTTCGACGGTCATGATTCCACCGGCGCGAAGGACGAGGTAGAAATCCACCGCGGTGATCTTGTGCGGAAAATCCGAGCGCAAATCGGCGAGTTCATTCACCAGCCTTCGATTGCGATTGTAGAGCTCAATGGACCTATTCAACTCTTCCGTCGTCAGCTCGTGTCCGTTCAACGCTTTTAACCCTTCTATCAACCGGTCGATTTCCCGGTGGTAAAACGAGCCTCCCACCTTTCGATCAAAATTCTGGGGCAGGTCGAAATAGCGAACGAACTTATCGGGAAATTTCAACCGGAATATTCCAGACAAGTTGCGTATGACGTCGCAGATGGAAGGAAACAGGAACCCGTCGAAATGGTCCATGTTGCCGTTCAGCGCCATTTCGATCACCGTGCGCGGGATATGGCATATATAGGATTGAAAAAACGCGTCGCCCTTGACGATGGACATGCGGTCGCCCGCTCCGAAGATACCTACCGGAAGCATGCCCATTGCATGAATGATTTCACGAGGAACGTAGATCGGCAGGTACCCGATCACGCGCCGGGATGGGTCCTGTTCTTTCCATTCCCTTGCGTAGGAATACGAAAGGTCTTCGAAAAGCGCGCGGGCTTTTTCGATGGCCGCGGTGTACTGCTCAGTTGTCATGTGTTGTTCTGCCATTTGCATTGTTCCAGATACGGTCCAGCATTTCCCGAAATGTATTGAGCTCGGAGGAAGAGAGGACACTGGTTAATTCTTCATCTACGGAGTTGACGATGTCGTTCATCCTTCCCAGAAGACGTCGCCCCTTGGGGGAGAGATACAATTTAATCACCCTGCGATCTTTCGAATTTCGTTGCCGTTCGACCAGCCCATCGTTTTCCAACCGGTCGGCCAGACCGGTGATGGCAGGCTTGTCCAGAAACACCCGTTTGCCGATCTCTGACAGCGACAAGCCGTCAATCTGGGCCAGAGTATTGAGCACCGTATACTGCACCGCCGTCACCCCGATTTTTGTCAGTCGCGCATCGAGCGCTTTTTTCATACTGCGCGCGGTGCGAACAACAAGAAATCCCGTACTTCGTTCAATAGAAGTCATACATTCGTCATTTTTTTTCTTGTGGAAAAGTCAATTGGATTATTCCGGGAAAATTTATCGCGCGGAGATGGTTCAAAAACCAATAGTACGCATATAAACTAATAACATGTTAACTATATGTCAAGTCGAAACGCCGCTTTTTCGTAAAAGCAAAATACCCGGAAAAGAAAACGCGACGCTGATCATACGGAATGCAGGGTGGAATAACGCGGAAGGTGCAAACGATCTGCGTTCACAATACTGGGAACCGCCATCGGCGGCACATCGGACAGGAACGGCTCCATATCATCGGAATCCCATACCGGCCAGCCGTTGAGAATACCGACGACATTACGAACCGCCAGCACAGCCATTCCTTCGCGCGTCGACCTTGTCGCGGAACCGAGGTGAGGAGCAAGTACGACGTTCGACAGCGTATCGAGGCCTTCCGTTAACCGGGGCTCGAATTCGAAAACATCCAGGCCAACGCGAAAATCCGGATTTTTCCGGCAATGTTCCACCAATGCCTGCTCGTCCACGACAGCGCCACGGCTCGTATTGACAAACACAGCGTGACGTCTCATCAGCGCGAAACGCTCCCGGTTGATAAGGTGACGTGTGGATTTGTCAAGCGGAGTGTGTATGCTTACGACGTCGGAATTCGAGAGAAGTTCATCCAGGTCGGCAACGTACGAACATTCAAGGGGTTTCTCTTTCCGGCTGACGAGAAAAGCGTTGAAATCGTGGATAAACATTTCAAGGTCCTCGTTCGGGCCGCGGTCGAAATACACCAGGTTCATCCTGTACGCCTGGATCATGATCCGGGCATACGCCGAACCGATTCTTCCCGCGCCGACCACACCCAGCGTTTTGCCCCGGAGCAGCGTACCGAGCAATAGGTCCGGCTGCCATCCCGTGAAGTCGCCCCTCCGCACCATGTTGTCTCCTTCGACAATACGCCTCGCCGCCGCCATCGTCAGCGCCGTCGCGAGTTCCGCCGTGGCATCTGTCAGGATTCCCGGCGTGTTGCCCACCGGGATGCCAAGCCGGGATGCCGCGTCGATATCCACGTTGTTGTACCCCACCGCGTACGAACTGTAC
>JALUUP010000461.1 GCA_027021285.1 Bacteroidota bacterium
GCTACGAAACGGCCTTCCTCTTGGAGCGGTTATCTCGCGTATCCGCATCCGACCTTCCAATCACGATGAAATCATAACGGCCCATGGAAACAGCGGAATCTATCTCTCCACCGACGCGGGCGAATCATGGAGACGCGTGTATGGGGCGCGAACGGATGATATTTTCTACCACCCGCTCGACGACAGTATCCTGATTGCATCGGGACCTGGGGGGATTATTCGTTCCACGGATGCAGGGAGGACATGGCGAAAATTCGGTACTGGAGTGCCGGCGGCGAAACGTACTCACGTGGATGTCTGCCGCCAACAACCGGATGTGCTCTATGCTTCGACGTACGGCGAACCCAAAGGTGCAAAGGTCAAGGTGTACAAGTCGATCGATGGGGGGGTGACATGGGTACAAAAAGGTGATTCGGTGAATTTCAAAGGGAACCAGGCGTGGTACGATTTCTACATCCGCGTACATCCGGTCAACCCCGATATTGCCTTTGTGGGGACCATCGAAATATTTCGGACGAAGGATGGTGGCGATACCTGGAAGGAGATATCGAGAGGATATTCCGGCGGTCCGGTTCACGTGGACCAGCACTTTCTGGAATTTCACCCCGTCAAACCCAACACCATTTACGTCAGCAACGACGGGGGTATCTACGCCTCCAGCAACCTGGGCGATAGCTGGCGTAACCTGAATCGCGGGCTGACGCTCACCCAGTTCTATCGCATTGCGGCGGATCCACAAGACCCTGATCATGTACTCGGTGGAACGCAGGACAACGGAACGCAACAGACGTACGGCGATGTGACATGGGGTGCGGCTTTTGGAGGCGACGGGGGAGAAGTTGCATTCAGTCGCGGCGATTCAAAATTGATACTCGGCGAAACCCAGAACGGGGGACTGATGCGCTCCACCGACGGCGGGTTTATCTGGAAAGCCGCTCGGTCGGGGTTTACCAAGGGGGAACGGGCGGCCTGGGTGGCGCCTATTATTCCATCCCCCGCTGGAGGAAGCAAGTTCTACCACGGACGTGTAAGCCTGTACGTGACGAACAACGCCGGACAGCTCTGGAAAAACGTTGCGGACAGTGTCTTCGGGAAGAATGTTATCACGCAAATTGCGGTCTCTGGCGATGAGGCATTCTGGTACGTTGTCAACAATCGCACGGTGAAGCTTTCAGTCGATGAAGGGCAAACCTGGACATTGATTTCGCAGGGGCTTCCGAATCGAACGATCACTAGCATTTACACGCATCCCGATTCCGGAAAAGTCGTTTTCGTTACGTTGTCCGGTTTCGGAGGGGAGAAGGTCTGGAGAACGGGATACAAGGGAACGGGATGGTTCAGCGTGAGCGGGAACTTGCCGGAAGTTCCTGCCAACGACATTGTCCTGGATCCGGATGATCCAGATCGCCACTGGTATGTCGCCACCGATGTCGGCGTGTTCGTTACCGAGAATGCGGGCGAAACATGGGCGGAGTTGAGCACCGGACTCCCAAACACTGTTGTTCAGCATCTCGATTACAACAAGAACGGCAAGCTTCTCCGTGCGGGTACACACGGACGTGGAGTATGGGAAATGGCGGTTCTCGTTCGGCGTGTTCTTCCGCCCGGAAATCCCGTGGCGCGTGCCGAGACCCGACGCGCGGTCGTTTCGTGGGATCCGAGCCCAACCCCCGGCGTGGTGAACTACTCCGTGTATCGTGGTACGAAAACCGGTCTTGGGCGGCATGTAGCGAACGTCGGAACAAGTACGGCGTTCATCAACG
The DNA here is from genome assembly GCA_027021285.1 of Bacteroidota bacterium. Classification (GTDB taxonomy): domain Bacteria; phylum Bacteroidota; class Ignavibacteria; order SZUA-365; family JAADGX01; genus JAADGX01. Next base: position 1,764 of record JALUUP010000461.1, read on the forward strand.
ACGGGCTGGAAAACGACGTGACCTACTATTATCGGATCCGGGCGGTGACATGGGACGACAGCAGCGAGTTCACTCCTGAAGTTTCCGCGACACCATACATCTGGCAGGGATGCCTGGGCAACGTCGTAGCTCTTGATGGGAGAAACGCCCACGTTGTCGTGCCCAAGGTGGTCAACTTTCTCGATTCGATCACGGTGGAAGGATGGGTGTGGTGGAAATCGTTTCTCAGCTGGTCGCGGTTCGTTGACTTTGGAACGAGAGACCGGGCCTTTCTCGTTGCCAACGACGGTTCATCGAACACCTTGGTGTTTGATGTTTATGACAGCCTGGGAAGGAGCCATCGCATTCGTGCCGCGCGCATTCTCGACGTCGAAAAGCCGGTTCACATCGCGGCTTCGGCCGGCCCGGCCGGGATGCGCTTGTACGTTAACGGCCGGCTTATCGATACGTATCCTTACAAGGGCGCCACAAGGGCGGCGGGTGTGAAGAAGCCGACGAACTATATTGGCCGTTCCAACTGGTCCACCGACCGCAGGTTTCGCGGTGAGATCGACGAGTTTCGCGTATGGGCATACCAACGCAGTGACGAAGAAATCGCGAGAGACTGGAACCGGACTCTTACGCCCGAGGAACGACGGGATCCCCGTTTACTCGTCTATTACGATTTCGAGAAGATTGATGACGACAAGGTGCTGGATCAATCAACCACCGGCGCGCACGGGACGCTCAAAAACGGCGCCGCAATCACCGTCTGTTCCACGCCCGCCGACGTCCCCGCCGACCGGATTCGACCAATACGGTTTTCTCTGGAACAGAACTACCCCAATCCATTCAACCCGGTCACGGAGCTTACTTTTTCTGTAGAGAAATCGAGGACGATTTCACTGGAAGTATATGCGCTGAATGGGACACGGGCGGCGACACTGATCTCGGATGAGCTCTATCATCCCGGACGGTACACTGTTCGCTTCGACGGTTCCGCGATGCCGACGGGCGTGTATATCGCCATACTTTCATCGGGCAATGAACGGATCGTGCGGAAAATGATGCTCGTAAAGTAGCCCGGTCGATTCTTGCGTCATGGGTTCAACAATTTAAATTTATTCTCGTAGCTTGTAGGAAGCTTGATAAAGAAAAGTTGAATCGAATACAAAACATAATGAAGGAGGAAAGATGAAAAAATATCTCCCCCTTATCATCGGCGGCATCGTCATCCTGATAGTCGTTTCGTGGTACATAAACGGTCAGAACAGTCTGGTTACGATGGAAGAAAACGTCAATGCTCAGTGGAGCCAGGTGGAAAACCAGTACCAGCGGCGGCTCGATCTTATTCCCAACCTCGTGGAAACCGTGAAAGGGTACGCGACCCAGGAGTCGAAAATATTTACGGAGGTTGCCAGGCTGAGAAGCCAGGTGGGAAGCATCCAGGCCGGCAAGGAAATTCTTGACGATCCTGCCGCGTTCGCAAAGTTCCAGAAGGCGCAGACGGAATTGGGCGGCGCCTTGTCCCGCCTGCTCGTGGTTGCGGAGAATTACCCGGAACTCAAGTCGAACGAAAATTTCCTCGCGCTGCAATCGCAGCTCGAGGGCACGGAAAACCGTATTGCAGTGGCGCGCAAGAGGTTTAACGAAGCGGTCCAGGAGTACAATACGGCCATTCGGCGTATCCCGATGTCGATTATCGCCGCCCTCGGTGGATTCAAGCAGAAGGCGTATTTCAGCGCCCAGGAAGGGGCGGAAAAAGCGCCTGGCGTATCATTCGAATGAGGCGCTTCTTTCCTTCATATTGCATCCTGTTTCTTGTTCTTTTCGCAACATCCGTTTTTTCCACGGAAGTGCCGGAACTGCGATCGTATGTAACCGACCAGGCGGGGGTGCTCACTGCCGGCGAGGTATCAACGCTGGAAACCATGCTGCGGGACTATGATCGAAGGACTTCCACGCAGATCGTTGTTCTCATTGTGCCCGGCCTGGAGGGGGAATCAATCGAGGAATATGCGATCGCGGTGGCGGAAAAAAACCGGATCGGTCGCGAGGGCAAAGACAACGGTCTCTTGTTCCTGGTTTCCGTCAACGATCGGAAACTCCGCTTCGAAGTCGGATACGGTCTGGAACCCGTGCTTACCGATGCGATGACTTCGACGATTATCCGCAGGATTATCGTCCCCCGTTTTCGGCAGGGTGATTACTATGGCGGTATAAAGGCGGGTCTGGAAACAGCGATGAAGGTTGCGACAAACGAATTTCCGGCCGGAGAACTGAAGGAGATGGAAAAGGACGACGGGAGCACGAAACGGATCGTGAAATACATCGTGTGGATTATCATCATTTTCTTTGTTTTCGTTCCCCGGCGACGGCGGAGAGGAAGGGGGGGATTCTGGTTTTTTGGCGGACCGTTCATCGGCGGCGGTTTCGGCGGAGGCGGCTTTGGCGGTGGAGGCTTTGGTGGCGGTGGATTCAGCGGGGGCGGCGGCGGCTTTGGAGGCGGCGGCGCCAGTGGAAGCTGGTGACGAGCAACACGGGAGATCACGTGTTTGAAATGGACGTGATACGGCATTTTAAATTTCGAACCGGGTATTCCTTCGTCCCGGTGGCCTTGTTTTTACTGGCAACGGCTCTCTTCGTGGCCGGGTGCGGCAAGGAGGAGACAAAGTGGAAGAACTCACAACCGACGTTCTCCGACTCAACAGGATTTCGGCCAGGGTACGATTCGCAGCGGCAGGTCGTGAAAGTCGTTGAGCGGGATATGAATGGCGACGGCACGGCGGAGTTCGTTGTTCTCAGCATGGACAAAAGCGCCTTCGAAAACCGCATCTTTGACCAACAGTTCGACTTGCTGGAAATATTCCGTTATGATTCGCTCGTGCGCGCATACCGGTCGCTTTTCGCCGATCCCGTGGACATGGGAATCCGAGTAACGTTCCGGGATCTCACCGGGGACGGCAGGGAGGAAATCCTGGCGTGGCTCAGCAGCGGCGGCAACGACCCCATCGCCGGCGATGGATTGAACGTCTATGGATTCACTGCTCCCGACACGATCCGCGTATTGTTTCTCAGCGAAACCGGCGCGCCTGAGATCGCCGATATCGATGAGGACGGGAAGGCCGAGATCCTGGTGCATGATGAGTACTGGGGCGTGATGCCGCACTCGGAAGTCATACCGTTCGTCGCGTCTATTCACGTGTGGGACGGTGCTGTTTTTACCCCGGCCAGCGATATGTTCCCCGATTTCTTCAGCCAGTATATTCGTGATGCAAAGGATGATTACCTGCGCATCAAGATCGAACCCTTCGGTTCGGAATCCTCGGAGGATTTCCGGTTGTATCGTGCTTTCTCCACGTGGATGATCTGGCTTCTTACTTCCGGGCGCACGGCGGAAGCCAGGCAAGTGTGGGAGGAGGAAAAACCATTCCTCAGGGCAACGCTGCCCGATGATCAATTCGATGATCTTGAATCGCTGATAGAATCCGACCAAATCCCCGGGACGATTATGGATTTTCCTGCATGAACCATGAACAGACATTTCAGTTTTTGCAACCAACCGGGTTTGCGGCCATGAAGTTCTTCCTCGCTTGTCTCCTTGTTGTATCGTTCCATTCTTCTGCGATGACTTCTGAACAAACCGGATGTAGGATCACTTCGTTTTCATCCTCGAATGATGTTCTCGTTGTCGCGGATACGCTGAGAATTATCAAGATTGATATCGCGGGCGCGTCCCGCGTTGGGAACCCCGTGAACGTACAACGGGCGATGGAGAAGCAAGGTTCGTTTTATCTCCTGCAACTGAGGAACCGGAATCCGCGCCGCCGCACGATCACCGTGAGCTTCTACTTGTTCGACCAGGCGACGGGCTATGCCATGAAAGCCGCGGATGGCGGTTACATCTGTAATCCTTGCACGTACGTGCTGGATAAGGCGAACCGTTCGTACGAGATCCCCATCGACGGTCTTATACAGAGCGCGGGAAGGAAGATCGCGAAGGAGATGGACGTCTTCGGCGCGCTGTTGGTCGAGGGCGACGTGGATTTTCTCGTGGCGAAAACCATCATTCGCAACGCCAGGGGAAGCCCGTTCCGCCTGTCCGTGTTTTCGTTTTCCCGCGAAGAGTTGGTTCAAACAGCGCTCGAATGATGTGGATGGTGAAGAGATGGTTTCTCGCGTGAAGAGCGCGCCGATCCAGGTCGGTTCACGGATGAAGATCATCGAATACCCTGGCAAAGCGAGTACTACAAATCATACGTCGTAACGACACATTGAAAAGAAGACCTGTGCGAATACGGAGCCTGGCTCGTGTCGATAAATACTGATAGCAATAGGCTGCTTGTTGCAATAATGAGGGACCCTCGTGACTGGGACATCCTTCTGAAAAAGGGCTGGTACAGGATCCCGGTATCGAGTGTGAACAAATGGTTGAAGAACAGGTGGCCCCCGCGATGGATCGCGTTTTATCATACCAGGGTTTTTGGTCCCGACAAGTACACGATTCAATACTTTGCGAAGGTGAGGAGGATCAGGGAGACGACGCGCGGGAAGTTGTTTCCGCGGGAACCCGAGAATCAAAAAACATCGCTGCCGTATTACAAGATATCCGTTGAGGAACTGCAAAAACTGCCCCGGCCGATCGTCAGCAGAAGAAGGAGAAGGATTATTTTTATTCCTACGACATTTGAGAAATTCAATCTGGCCGAAGAGATAAACGATCTTTACGATGGGAGTCTGTTGGAAGAGCTCATCTGGCGGGAATTCAAGAAGCATAGTATTCCGGCCGAGCGGGAAGAACTCATCAGGACAAGGAGCGGCAACTATTTTCTGGATTTTGCCATTTATTGTCATACAGGGAAAATCGATGTCGAGACCGACGGTGATGTCTGGCATTCGACCAGGAAGAGGATTGAATCGGACAACATTCGTGACAACGATCTCGCGACATTGGGTTGGCGCATCTTGCGTTTCAACACCAAACAGATTCGTGATCAGATGAGCGAGTACTGTATCCCAAAAATAGCTGAAAACATCAACGAGTTCGGTGGTGTAGAAGAAGGAAAGTTCCTGCCCCGTCGCATTCTCCCCGGCCTGGATTCCATTTCCTCCCAGTCGTCCTTGTTTGACGATGATGCCGAGTAGGGCGCGGTGACGATAAAGGGTTATGTCGCGACTTCGAGAAATCCAAGGAAAGCTCCGGGCACTCGCCGATCCGAAGCGCGCCGCTGTCCACCAGCGGTTCTTCAAGACAGCACCCGGCGAATACGGGGAAGGCGACCGCTTCCTGGG
>JALUUP010000462.1 GCA_027021285.1 Bacteroidota bacterium
GTGATTTTTCTTCTCCTCCGGTTCCTCCTGACGGAGAATAGCATGGTGGCGGCATTGCTGTCCGCCGTCCTGATGCTTTTCAGCCGGAACAACATCATCGCTTCCGCCCACATAACCCCGCATGGTTTGTATGTATTGCTTGTCGTCGTGACGTTGGTGTTCATGGCGAAATACCTTGCAACCGGGGAGACCCGATACTGGTATGTGACGGTTGTCGCTGCCGCTCTCAGCTTCATGACCATTGAGTTTGCCTTGTTGCTTGTTGCCTCGCTCCTTCTCTGTCTTTTTGCGGCGCGAAAGGAGCTGTTTCCCGGCTGGACCCGGCGGCAATACGTTCGTTTCATCTTGAGGTCCACTCTTCTGTTCGTGGCGACGGTAATCGTATTCTGGCCGGGTTCGATCCTGAAGTTCACTGTTTTCAAGAATCTCCTTTTGTTTACGTACTATGTTTTGGTGCGCGGAAGCGAATACGGGGATCAAACGTTTTTCGACGCGTGGGTCGATCGCATTGCCACTGCACCGGTTGAATTCACTGTCGTTATCATCGCGCTTTTTCTGGCTGTGAAGCTTGTTTCCAAAGACAGGAAACTCCTTCCGTTCCTTGTGTACTCGGGGTTCTTATTCCTGACGACGATTCGCAACACCTCCCAATCGCCGATGTACATTTCATCGTTTCTGCCGCCGTTGTTCATCCTGAGCGGGATCGTCTTCGCCGCGCACACACGCCATCTGAAGCCGGCTCTGAGAGTGGTTCCCGTTCTTCTTGTCGCAGGCGCGCTGGCAGCGTTCACGTTCCTGAAAACGATTCCGGGCTACCGTGAAATCGCGGGAAGTCATGCCTTGCGAGACGTTGTAACCTTTGTGCGTGGATTCCCCGGCGAAAAGGAATCTCTTCTCGTGGATCGCGATCTTCTTCCAACGTTGCATTACTACTTTCCCGGGGAAAAATTCAAGTCGTTTTCGGAGGAATCCGGCGACAACAAACGGGTGGATGAACTGTTGTCCCGCTTTCATATGAAAGGGATTCTCATCGCGACGAAAGCGCGGGGTGTACGGGAACTGGAACAACGACTCGACAAGAAGTACTTCTTCGCCGGCCATTTCATCACGTACATGGAGGAAGGTGAGAAAACCGTGTTTTACTATAAAATCAAAGCAAAACCATGACCGCTCCTCTCCGCCTTCTTACGATTGTGATACCGGTGTTCAACGAAGAATCGTTCATCGAGGCGATTCTCGATCGCGTTGTCGGAGTCGACATGGCGCAATTCGGGTTGGAAAAGGAAATCATTATCGTCGATGATAGCTCGACCGATGGCACGCCGGAACGGTTACTGGAATGGGGGAATCGAAATGGTGTACGGGTTATTCGCCATGAGCACAACATGGGGAAAGGCGCCGCTCTCAGGACCGGTTTCAAGGAGGCGAAGGGAGATATTGTCCTCGTGCAGGACGCTGACCTGGAGTACAACCCTCTCGACTACCCGAAGTTGCTCGGGCCCATCATTGCCGGGGAGGCGGATGTTGTCTTCGGGTCGCGGTTTGCGGGTGGCGATCCTCACCGTGTTCTGTATTTCTGGCACTACTTTGGGAATCGACTATTGACGCTGTTTTCCAACATGTTTACCGATCTGAACCTGACCGACATGGAGACCTGCTACAAGGTATTCCGAGCGGAAATCCTCCGGAAGTTGACCATCAAGGAAAATCGCTTCGGGATAGAGCCTGAAATAACAGCGAAGGTTGCTCGTCTCGCGCGTCGGGGCGCGTGCCGTATTTACGAAGTCGGGATTTCGTACAGCGGCAGGACGTACCAGGAGGGCAAGAAGATCACCTGGAAGGATGGCATGCGCGCAGTGTACTGCATTTTAAAATATAACCTGTTCCAATCCTGAAACCCCGTTTTTCCGCTTCGCCGACACCGCGTATCGGGTAAGATCACAAGCGACCGCTTTACTCCTGCACCACACCCAACATGGATCGCAACTGCGATTTCCACAAGTCATATTCTTCGTGCGTGAAAAAGCGAAACGCGAATACGGCTATTCCAAAGACGAACAATGCGATAATGCTTGAGAGCAGCGGATGTGACGCGCCGAAAAAGAACATGATAGCGAGAAGCGCCAGCGCGAGAACCCCTGCTTTTCCCAGCAACACCGTGCTGCGGGTCGACAGGCCCCGCCGGGAGACGTTCCAGAGGTAAACCAGGCCGGCGACCACGGCCAGCAGTTTCGCGATACTGGCCCCGGTGGCCGCGTGATCGCGAACCAGGAAGAAACCCGCAACAATACTGACCGACGCCATGATCGCGGTAAAGATCGTGTTGCGCCGTTGAAATCCCCGCGCATTATTCATTTCGACAAGGAAAAGGTTTATGGAAAGGGGAAAGAAGACCGCGAAAAGAATGATCATGGGATTGATGGCATCGTCGAATTCCGTTGGAAACACGATGTGGATGAGGCGCTCGGCATTGAAAGCTCCCAGGATCGTAAGGAGCATGCCTCCCAACACGATGGTTTTTATTCCGAATGAAAAGATTGTGCTGGTTTTTTCCCGCTGCTCGTCCGGGTTCAATGTGCTTGCCCGGGCGAAAAACGGCGCGGCCGAAATCGCGATGATCGTGGGAAACATCGCGAGCGGCGTCATGATTTTCAACGCCGCGTTGTACACGCTCACGGCGGCGTCGGTGTGGAACAGTTTCAGGTAGATGGAATCGATGCTCTGGTGCAGCGCGTTCAGCAAAAGGAAGACGGCCAGCGGGGCGGACTCGCGCAGGAGTTTCCGGATTGATTGTCGCTGGATGCGCACCGGTTCGATGTTGATCGTCTTCAGCTTCTGAAGTGTCAACCACAGGAGTACCATGCCTCCCAGGATATTGGCAGCCGTGTACATCATCATGGCGCTGAGACTATCCTGGAAGAGGGCTGGGAAAAACAGGACGAGGGACAGTAATACGATGGAATCGAACGCCGCCAGAAGAGTCGGAACTCCCATCAGCGACTGTGAACGGAAGAAAGCTTCGAGCGTCCCTCGGAGAACGGGAATTTTCGAGGAAATAAAAACGTTCAGCATCATCACGTTGAGAACCAGCATGAATTGCCAACTGGGGTACAGCAAATACCCGATGACGTTGGCAAGGACGATGGTCGGGGCGAGAAGAAGGAGACGGGTGACGCTCGCTTCGAGCAGGATGCTGGCGCTGCGCCGGGGATTGATGGCCATCCAGCGCATGATGATCGGCCCCATGCCGAAATCCGCCAACATGCTGGTAAGAGCGGCGATCTGGATGGCAAGGGAAAAAACACCGTAGGGGTCTTTTCCCATCAGACGGATCATCCAGATGATGGCGAAAAAACTGGCCAGCGAGTTCACCCCCTGGGCGGCGGCGGAAATCAATCCCTGGGAGAGAACACCGGTGGCGCGGGAACGTCGTTCCCCGCTCATGTTGAAGATGATCGAGGTTTGATAATTTTCAGCTCACGACTCCACACTTCGAACATACCCCAGATGACCGCGAAAATAAGCGCCGGCTGAGCCCCGTAAAACTGGTTGATGGTGACGGAAATGGCGAAAAGCCCGACGGTAACGGCGACGCCGGCTGCGGCCAGGGCCTGCCACTGAAAGACCAGGCGGGCGGGCAAATCCTTTCGTGTTGCCAGATGCCTGATGATGAGCACCCCTTTTCGATAAAAGAACAAGTACGAACCGAGGAGAAGGATCGATCCGACAATTCCGAAATGAAAAAGCATCCACGGGTAGCCGTTATGCGTCCAGCTCGTTTCGTTGATTCGTTTGGTGAAGAAATTGTGGTAGCGCACCGTCGTTGCAAGGCCGGTTCCGAGAATGATGCTTTTATCCATCTTTTTCAGCGCCGCCCGTGCTTCAATGTTTCGGTTCTTTATGGATGGGTCGTTGAAATATTTTTCCACCGAAATGAATCTTGCCGTGATACTTGTAGTAACTGCTTTGAGAGATATAACCTCTCCAAAGAAACTGAAGAAAACAACGTATCCTACCACCAGCGACAGAGCGAAATATGCTGATGCGCGCTTCCAATACTTCTTTCCCAGGTAGAATCCCATGACGGCCAGTCCGATGAGTATCGCCACCCATATCGTACGGTAGAAGGTGATGATTGCGGCAAAGGCGGAGATGACGAACATGAACGCGGCGGGGAGCCACATTCGTATGCGGTGTGAGCTGACGAGTAAGCTGAAGGCGATGACGGCAAGAACGAAAATCAAGAAGTACCCTTCGGATTGCCGGCTCGCTCCAACTTCCCATTGCGCGACGACGTTCAGTAGTTTTTGCCGGTACATCACGATGTTTTTGATAGAGATCGAAAGCAGTACCGGGAGCAACGCCGCGACGAGCAGTTTCTGCCGCGCGTGTGTCGTGAAGGCATTGGAAATCGGGATGAAGAGGAGAGGGCTGCCGATGACTACGATTTCCCTCGTCAGAACATACGAATCAGCGCCGTTCATGAGCGAGACCGGAATCATCACGACGATCTGGATCATGAACAGGACGTACATGATGCCGCCTATCGACCAGTTGATGGATTTCCGTAGAATGACGATGCGGTGAAAAAACCACCACAGCAGACCACCGTAGAACAGGATCGCGTGGAGAATTTCCATGATGGAAAGTTCTTTCGTTCCCTGCCAGAAAATCGGCAGGTACCCCAGAATGACCACCAGCACCCACACCACTTCGCTCTGCAAGACAGCAATGAACAGGACGCCTCCCATGAGCGCGAGAACAGCATAGAGTTCCAGTCCCATGCTGAAGGCAACGGAGATGTACACCAGCACCAGCGCCAGGAATCCTCCCGCCAGCCACCACGGTACGGGCGAATCCGTGCCGTGCTCGCAGTACTTGTGGATATATTCGAGGGCCGCCTTCACCGCTCAGGAAGATTTCTTGAATTTCATTGCGTCAAGCACGCGTTTCCACTCTCCGGGATAAAGCGCGGCGTAGTAGCGCATACGTTCGCGAATCAACACGAGAGCCATGCTCAAAACGAGGACGGAAAAACCGGTCAGCAGGATGATAAGCGACCGCCGCGGCCGGTCTTTCGTTTCCGGGACACGGGCCAGGTCGAGAGGAACCAGCATGGTCATCTGTTTCTGTTCCTCGATCAGTGATTGCTGGTACATGGGAAGAAGGAATCCCTGGAGCTTACTCAGCACCTCGATCTCTCTGTACAGGCGAAAATACGTCACGGCTTCGTCGGGAAGATTATCGAAGTCCGTGCCCAGCATCGACTTGAGGTCGGCGCCTTGAAAGCCCTCGATTTGTTTCTCGAGTTCCTGGACAGCCACGCGCGCGGTTTGAACATCCGCATCGTCCGGGCCGAGACGGCGTTCCAGGATCCCGAGGTACACTTTCTGCAAGCTGAGGCGGGCCTGGATTGCGCCGGCGGCTTCGACCGCCGCCTTGATTTGTTCAGGAAGAGAGTAGAGCTTGGTGCGCTTCTGGAACACGGCGAAAGTGTCTTCGAGGGCGTTGAGTCGTTCCATGGTCGAATTGTACTGGAGTTCCATGAACTTCCGGTTGGCGCGAGCTTCGGTGGCGTTCATCCGGGTGCTGATCTCGTTCAGGTTTTCAAAGAAAGCATTGGCCATGTCCGCCGCCCGCTTGGGATCGGTGTCCCACACGGAGATGACAACGCTGCCTTCCTCGGTGAATTCGAACTCGGTGTTATTGCTGAGCGCCTGTAAGGCTTTCTCCATCGAACTGTCCCGGATATCGTACACACGGAGCAAGTCGAATTCCCTTACGATGCGCTCGCCCATGGATTGGCTTTTCAGGATAGCCAGGAAGCTGTACTGACCGCTGGAACCGGACCCGATACCGCTGAGGCCGAACGTTTTCAGTGTGGACGAGAGGCCGGTTGCCACTTGTTCGAAGAGCCCTTTTTGTCGTTGCGGCGGCAGGAAGGTCGCCGAGGCTTTGTACCAGTTGGGGCTGGCGAAGGCGAACACCGCCGCGGCCGCCGCCGCCAGAAGAAAACTCGCGACCAGGAAGCGCCAGTGCCGCAGGAGCACGAAAACGGATCTGATGAAAGGGCGATTCTGTTCTTCCGGGTATGATTCTGGAGCCTGCATGGTCATTGTCTATACTGGTGAATGGAAAGAATTATCGTCGTGTCAGTCCTTCGTCCGGGCGTAGATCCCCGTCCCGCTGTATTGTTGCACCAGGCGGTACGACGCCTGGAAGCGGGGGCTGTTCAAAAACGCGTCGACATACGCGCCGGACGGAGTTGGATCGACCAGGGCCGGGTCGGGGACGTCGAGCCCGGGAAGAATGACGTAATCCGGCTCCTGGTCGAGGAAGTAATCCACGTTCAGAACCCCGCCCGCCTTGCGGATGCGTGCGATGTTCTTGTCCATCAAGCCGTTGCAATCCAAAAGGCGAAGTTCGGGGTTCAAATATCCGATCAACCCCGCTTCCCCTGTGGCGACGCTGAAAGGACCGTTCGTATGTTTCTGCAACCATTTCGCGACCCGGTAATGAACGGGAAGCGCGTGACCGCGGATCACCCGCAAACCGGTGGCCATCTGCGGGATTTGGCCCCGGATCATTGTGCGTCCGTAAAAAGCCGTGGAAAACACCGCTATGAAAAGGAACGCGGCAAACGCCCAGTGTGGAATTGCCGTGAGCAATCCTGCTTGTCGGACAACGATGAACACGTTGTGCAATCCGATGACGGCGGCAACCAGCAGCATTGGAGCAACGGGAACGAGGAACCGGAATCCCGGCATCCAGTCGCCGCCGCTGTACACGCTAAAGATAACAGAAGCGGCAACGAAGATTCCAATGGCCTGGATCGACGCTTGTTGCTTGCGCGCTTGTCCCGGAGCGAACGGAAGGAACAGGAGAAGAGGTCCCGCGATTGCAGCGAGCCCCGCGAGCAGGTATTTCGAGCCGAGCACCAGGCTGCGCAATCCGCCCCCCGTTTTCGCGTAGAATGTATTGGGAAGAAGATCGTCGTATGTCAACCAGCGCCAGGTAAG